>JAQIDD010000270.1 GCA_027858215.1 Candidatus Delongbacteria bacterium
GTAATAGATTCCAACGCCGATAAAAACGATCGAGATTACACGTCTGAACCAGATTTCAAAATTTCTCAGGCTGTTATAAACTTTTCCCACTCCTGAAACGGTATAGGCAATCAGCCAGGCAAAAATAATTACCGGAATACCGGTGGCCAGTGCAAACACTACAGGCAAATACAATCCTGAAGCACTTGTCACGGTCAATGGAATAAGCATGCCGAAATACAATACGCCGCTGTATGGGCAAAATGCCAGGGCAAACACAATTCCCAGTAAAAGGACATCCCAGTAAGTATGTTTACTCTTTTGCTGAAATTTCTTGGTTAGCTTACCAACACCGGGAAATGTAATTTTGATGAGATCAAGCATCAGCACTCCAATGATAATAAGCAAAGGGCCGATAATTTTTTCTCCGTATTTCTGAAACCAGCCGGAAATTTCAAACTGATCTGCTCCGATGAAAATAATGAGAGCTAGCAGCGTGTATGCTATTGCGCGACCTAATGTGTAAATCAAACCACTGATAAATACCCGCTTCTTATCCTCGATATCCTTGCTGATAAAACCGATGGCCGTGATGTTGGTTGCCAGCGGACAGGGGCTGATGGCAGTCATCAGGCCGAGCACAAAGGCCGTTACCACAGGAAGCGAGCTGTTGCTCATGATGTTCTGAAGTAATTCTTCCATAAAGCTATTTGATCAGTGGATCAATTTTTTCTTTTATGATTTGCTTTAGCTTTTCCGGGTCGCTTTTGGCGTGCATAAAGGCTTCGCTTGTGATGTTGATATTTTCCTCACCACCGACAATGAGCAGGCTTTGTCCTGATGCACCTATCTCTTCAGCTTTTGTCTCTCCTTTAGGTGTTTCAAGGTTAAATACTGAGAATTTTACATCTTCACCATACAATTCCTGAACCGCTTTTTTAGATTCTGCTTCTACGGCTTTGCAGGTTGCGCAACGCCTTTCGTTATGAAAATAATACACATGCACGCCATCTGACGTTTCTACTGTAGTTTTTTGTGACTTGTCAGTTTCGTTTTCCTTGTTGCCTGAGCATGCTGTACCGAGTGTTAACACAAGCAGGGCAAAGCCAATCAATCTAAAGTTTTTCATGGGTTTATTGTTTCTTGGTTAGCATATCATTTAGTTCTTTTGATGAGGGCAAACGGCCGGAAAAAACCACTTTGCCGTCAATGACCATACCGGGGGTCTGCATCACACCATATTCCATAATTTTCATGATGTCTTCAACCTTTTCAATGCTGGCATCAATTCCCAGTTCATCAACCGATTCCCGGATTTTCTTTTCCAGCGTTTTGCATTTGGGGCATCCTGTACCCAGAATTTTAATGTCCATAATTTTATTCGTTTAAGTGTTCGTTATAAATTTTTCGAAATTCAGTTTTTATCTCGTCTCGTATTCTTCTGTATTCAGATAAAACACAGTCTCTGCTGCCTCTGACTTCAGCCGGATCTTCAAAGTTAATGTGAAGCCTGCTTTTTACCTGACCGGTGAAAACCGGGCATTTTTCTTTCGCTCCATCACATACGGTGATTGCATAATCAAATTCTTTGTCAAGGTATTTTTCAATAGGCTCGGGTTGATTATGGCTTAAATCAAAACCTTCTTCATTCATGACTTCTACGGTGTATGGATTGATTTTACTTTGTGCATTTGTTCCGGCAGAATAAACTTCCAGGTTTTTATCAAAGGATTTCAAAAAAGCTTCCGCCATCTGGCTGCGACATGTATTTCCTGTACAAATGATTATTATTTTCATAATGGGCTTAGATGATTTCATTCTCGTTGAAAAGTTTGTGAAACATGGATTTGGCTTTCTCCCAGTTTTCCCGGTTGAGGCAATATTTAATGTATGGCGGCTCGATTTCACCCTGAATCAGTCCGGCGTATTTAAGCTCTTTCAGATGCTGGGACAAGGTGGAGCGGCCCACAGGCAACTCATCCACCAAATCACCGCTGTAGCAACAGGCATTCATTTGCGACAATTTCTGCAAAATGTAAAGCCGCACCGGATGCCCCATGGCTTTGGTGATCCTTGCCATTTCATTGACCTCTTCGGATAATTCGACTTTTTCTTTCATTTTTTCATTTTGTTGTTTTACTGTTTCGCAAAATAACGTAATGTAATTTGAAATGGCAAATATTTTTTGAAAATCCATGTAAATTTTCGGGATTTCTTTATCAATGATTGATCCCTTCACCTGAAAACTGTCAATGTGTTATGAAGAATGGCAACATATTGTTAAAGCTTCTGCAGGAAACTTTGTGAAAAGGGGTGAAGGACTGGAATCAAAAGTAAACCGGGGAATCTAAAAAGTGTGATTTTCTGGATTAAACCATTTAATCTTTCAGTAAAAGCCTTTGTGTTGAAATATTAAGCAAAGCTCAGCTTACTCAACAACTACTTTCCCAAAATATACTTCATCATCAGCAGAAATGCGAATGAAATACACGCCAGTTGGGTCATCAATTGTAAACTGCAGTTGATTGATATTTTTCTCAGATACCTGATGCACCAGACTACCGAGTACATTGTAAACGCTTACAAGCACATCTTGTTTGATGTCGGAAAACTCAATATTCACGATGCCATCGGTTGGATTAGGAAAAATGAGGACATCGCTGAGTGCTTCAGTGTTCACATGCAAGCCGAGAATTTCATGACATTCAGAGGTTTTCTCACAATCATTCAAACGAATCAGCACTGCATAATTTCCATCCACATCAGGATAATACTCCTGCCCTGTTGCGCCATCAATTTCCATCATACCCATATCGCAATCCAGCCACTGATATTCCGCTCCATCTTGATTGGCGGAAAAGCCATCTTCCAACAAACTGACGGTATTATCA
>JAQIDD010000282.1 GCA_027858215.1 Candidatus Delongbacteria bacterium
CAATCTGACTGCGTTAAAGTTTTTCTAAATAGCTATGGCTATTCAGAAAAATTTATGCCTTGCATATTATTCATTATATTTGTTTCTTGAAAGAAAAGAATTAATAGAAGGCCCCTATACTTAATCCAAAAACTCAAAGCCTTGCCCTAGCAGTTGATTTTAGTGATCTCACTGATCTAATAGGCAGTTACAGGTCTTCCTGGAAAACAAGATTTGTTTTTATGGATAATTCTGTTTATTACCAGGTTTCACCGGTTTCTGATTGGGATTTTGTTTTGTCCTACGCAGCGAAAAATGAAAGCGACTCATCAAAAATAAAGGCATTACAAAAAAAATATGACAAGCATTATGTTTACGATGTATCAGGTTCAGAAACTGATATTGTAGCCCCATCGCTTTTTGTTTCTTATTATAAGCAGAAAAAAGAAGCTGATTTTTCAAAAGTCAGTGAACAATTGAAACATAGCCCATTATCTGATCTTGGATTGGTTCTTGACAATATTCATCCTCAATCAGATGCAAAGTACATTGAAGAAGCCATATATTTAAAAAACAAGTCAAAAAAAACCAGGAGGGCTGTGGTGGAACAAATTATTTCAAAAATGGAAGAGGAGGAGATAAGGAAGTTACTTGAAGATATTGAAAAACACAAATCAAGGCTTTCTGGGGCGGAAAAAGCGCGGTATGAGCGGGAATCTAAAGATGTTTATGAACAAATTAAAGTTTTGCTTTGAGAAATTCCGGTCAGCCTTTCAGCCTTATTCTCTGATTCCCTTGCTTTCCTTTTGCCAAAATACCGCTTTGGTACAAATCAATGGCCATATAATTTTCTCGTTGCTTTATTTTATTCCACGCCCTATGCATTCCCACCGACCAGTAAATATCATCTATGATAATAACTCCCCCTGGATTTAAATACGATGATGCTTTATCAAATAAACGAAGCGTCGCATCATAGCGATGATTTCCGTCAATAGATATCATATCGTACATAATGTCATTGTTCTGCAAAAAAGACTCAAATTCAGCATTGACAAATTGCAGATTGCCCGTGAGATACGGTTGTATGTGTTCGCAGGCATATTGATAGGTATTGGGACAACCTTCTACTGATAAAACACGGGCATTTGGTGCTGAATTAGCCAAAGCAATGCCGGAAACCCCCAATGATGATCCAAGTTCCAGTATGGATGTCGGATTTTTGAAATACGCAAGCCGGGCTAGCAGCCTGAGTTCTGAATATCCCGATACAGAATATGTTGCTATATCTGATATGGATCTTTTTTTGCTCATTTTCTTAGAACCTGCACCTAAATCCATAACCTCGATTTTTTGATGTATTTTCCGTAGTTTATGCAGATAATCCAATGATTTTGTTACACTATAGGGCTGAGCTTTTGATACAAGGGTTTCTTGTATCAACGCAGGCAGGTCAGTTACGCTGATGTGTTTCAAATTGCGTGAACTCAGTTCGTGAAATATGTACATTAAGCCCTTGTGTATCATCGGTCTAAATATCAATTTACCTTGCTGCGAAAGTAACACAAAAAACAACGAAATTCATTTCATTTGAAGGTTAATTATGGATGTAGGTCTTAACAATGGACAATATTATTTCTTTCTCTAACTTTTATCACGGATGTAGTAAACTAATTTATTTCCTCGCTGACTTGTCGTAAATACTTGTCTCTCACATTAATCTTTTTCATATGGATTTTACAGATACCCTTTTTCTTATGATTCCCCGCTTATTTTTGGTATTTTTGTTTGCTCGAATGTGAAATTATGACATTTAACCAGATACTGAAAGATATTGACAAACGCATATTTCAGCCTGTATATTTACTATGGGGTGAAGAATCTTATTTTATTGATGCCATTGTAAAAAAAATCACGGAAACGGTATTGACTGAAAGCGAAAAATCATTCAATCAAACCATTTTATACGGGAAGGATACAAATGCTTATGAAATCAATGAAATAGCCCGGCGTTACCCAATGATGGCCAATCACCAGCTTGTGATTGTCAAAGAGGCTCAGGAACTGAAAGATTTCAAAAGGCTGGAGTCGTATGTTTCTGATCCGCTGAAAAGCACCATTCTTGTTTTTGCACATAAATACAAGAAAATAGACAAGCGTCTTAAAATCATAAAAAAGATTGACGAAAACGGCCTTGTGTTTGAGTCAAAACGTGTGTATGAAAATAAAATTCCTGCATGGATTGAGTCGTATCTTGTTGACAAAAATTTGCGCATTGTTCCCAAAGCTACCATGTTGCTTTCCGAAAACCTGGGGTCAGGTTTATCCAAAATTGTCAATGAACTGGACAAGTTGATTATTACTATGCCTGAGGGTGCTGATACCATAACGCCTGAGATGGTTGAAAAGAACATTGGCATCAGCCGCGATTTTAATATTTTTGAACTTCAGCGTGCACTGGGAGCACGTAATAAAGCAAAAGCCTACCTTATCATTGATTTTTTTGGTAAAAATCCCAAAAACAACCCGGCAGTGCTTACCGTTATGATGTTATTTGCTTATTTTAAACGTATTCTGGTATTGAAAACACTGAAAGATAAGTCTCGTAATGC
>JAQIDD010000304.1 GCA_027858215.1 Candidatus Delongbacteria bacterium
ATGAAAGAAAAAAAAGAACGTTGTGAAGCTGAACGTGATGATCTGAAAGCTAAAAATGAAGAGATTTCTACACAGAAAACAGAAATGCAGGCAGAACTTGAAAGGCTGCGTGATATCAACAAAGGCCTTATCCGGGATACTGCAATAAAAGGGAGCTCATACCGTACGCTTACCGTACAATATGGTAAAATCAATGAATTGTACAACACATTGCTTGAAAACACTGAAAAACTTCGTGAAGGAGCTGATGCTGAAACGAAAAAAGCGTTGGCAATGTTGGAGGAAGCCAGGAATGAGTTACAACAAAAAGAAGATGAGTTGAGGGCACTGGAAGAAAGACTCAATAAAGAAAAGGCCAATCTCAATGCTTTAAGAACGGAATTGCAGATAAAAGAAGCTGAGATTAATAAAAAGAATAAACAGTTGGCAGAACTGCAATCTGTGTTAAACCGGAAAGATTCTGTGGTCAATGTCTTGAGGAAAAAAGTATCCGATGCTTTGCTTGGTTTTGAAGGTGAAGGGTTGACCGTGACGAAGAAAAACGGCAAAGTGTATGTATCACTGGAGGAAAAATTGCTGTTTGAATCCGGAAAATGGGCTGTGGACCCTCAGGGTCAAAAAGCCCTCGAAAAACTGGCTGAAGTGCTGGAAAAAAATCCCGACATCAACATCATGATTGAAGGACACACTGATGATCTGGAATATCATGGCCGTGGTAACATTGAAGATAATTGGGATTTGAGTGTGAAACGCGCCACTGCGATAGTAAAAATCCTGCTTCAAAAATCCAACATTGACCCACAGCGTTTGATTGCTGCCGGCAGGGGTGAGTATCTGCCAGTGGACCCGGCCAAAACTACCGAAGCACGACGTAAAAACCGGCGTATAGAAATTATTTTAACCCCCAAACTGGATGAACTGTTTGAAATAATGAACATCCAATAAGGCATTAAATGCTCACAGCCTGTAACTGGTATCGCCTTATAAATTTAATCAAATTAAGAATCAGCTACATGTTAAGCAAATTAACAGGTGGTGTCTTTGTATGGGGTTACCCGCCGGCTATGAGTTTTGAAATTTTCGGCAAATGTCAGCTTCATTGTCCGGAATGCTACCTGGGAAGCAAAAATCAGAGTGAAAGAGGACGCATGTCGTTTGAATTGTTTGAGTCTGTCATACATGAGCACAGGCATAATTTGTGGGTAGTGAACCTGTATTTCCAGGGAGAGGCTTTATTGCACCCCGCTTTTGATAAGTTTTTTGCATTAATGGAAAAGCACAATATTTATTCTGTGATTTCTACCAATGGAAATTTTTCAGATCCGGAAATTGCGGAAAGGCTGGTTAGGGCTGGGCTAAAGAAGTTGATTGTGTCTGTGGATGGTTGCAGTCAGAAGGAATATGAAAAATACAGATGCGGAGGTGCTTTGGAAAAAGTATTGTCCTTTATCAATCATGTGAAGCAAGCAAAGCAAAAACACAAACAGAAATACCCTGTCATTGTAATGCAAAGCCTTGTTATGAAACACAATGAACCCAGCATTGAGAAGTTCAAAAACATGGCTTCTGAACTAAAGCTGAAATTACGACTGAAAAGCGTGCAAATTAATCATCCTGAGAACATTGACTTTCTGCCTGAAAATCCGCGTTACAGACGTTATAACATCAAAAATGAAAAAGCTGAATTGATGAATCCCCTCCACAATCATTGCTGGCGCCTGTACAGAAATCCGGTTATTACAAGTGAGGGAGATGTGCTGCCTTGTTGTTTTGATAAAAGCCTCAAATACAAAATGGGAAATCTTTACACACAGAAGTTTTCAGAAATCTGGCATTCACAAGCGTATTATAATTTTAGAAAACAGGTTTTTACAAACAGAAAAAATATGGATATTTGCAACAATTGTTCTGAAGGCACAAAACACATATATGTCTGATATTTATCTTTCCATAGGTGGAAATTTGGAAGACCGATTGAAAAACATCGGCCTGAGCCAGCAAGCTATTTCTGACAAGATCGGCCATATCCTTGATTTTTCTCCGATTTATGAAACCGAGCCCTGGGGGTTTAAGCATGAACGCCATTTTTACAATCAAGTGTTGCGTGTGCAAAGCGATTTAGCCCCGGAGCAAGTGTTAAAACGATGTCTGTATATTGAAAAGTCACTCGGAAGAGAACGAAATGCATCAAAAAATAAGAATTATGCTGGCAGAACCATGGATATTGATATCATTTTTTATGATGATTTTATCATTGACAAACCGGCATTGCAAATTCCACATCCTGATTTTAAAAACCGGTTGTTTGTGCTTATTCCACTGAATGACATAGCTCCTGATTTTATCGATCCGGGAAGCGGAAAAAGCATTGAAACATTGAAGGAAAATTGTAGCGATACAACCAGTTACAAAAAAACAAAACTCCAGGGAAAACAGTTACATCATGAAACAAAATGAAATATTTATGAACATGGCACTTCAGGAAGCCAGGGATGCTTATGATGAAGGTGAAATACCCGTGGGCGCTGTTTTAACCTGCAATGGTCATCTGGTTGCTAAAGCCCATAATCAGACTGAGCGGCTGACTGATATAACCGCTCATGCCGAAATGCTTGTTTTGACAGCCGGAATGGATGCCATGCACAGCAAATTTTTATCTGATTGTAATTTATATGTTACCCTGGAACCTTGTATTATGTGTGCAGGAGCCATTGGCTTGGCCCGGATTAAACAACTTCATTTTGCTGCTTTTGATGAAAAAAGAGGTTATAGAAAATATTCAGAACATGTGTTACATCCTAAAACAGAGGTAATGTCAGGATTAATGGAGCTGGATTCATCAAAGCTGCTTAAAAAATTTTTCAGGGAAAGAAGATCCCTGTAATATGTTCCCGGGTACTTGTTTATGTATACACTTTACATTAACAAACTTATAACATCTGGATGAAATTAGAAATAAGTTGTGTATTATATTTGTCCGGGTGATTGATGATTTGTGTTTTAATTTACTAACCTGTGTGAAACAAAGGCACAATTCTGTTGTTAAAAATTACGAAACGAAGTGCATATATGCCAACACGATACATATTTTTTCTAATTATTTTTATCCAGCTTACTGTATTGATAACTGCTGTCAGGGCTGAACCTGTACCAAGTGATGGTTTCGCCATTAGCGGGACCGTTTTGGATGATTCAGATGGCAGTGCGATGCCGTATGTAACAATAAGTGTACTGGAACAGCCGGATAGCACCATGGTAACAGGTACAGTTACGAATGATGAAGGAATGTTTACACTGAAAGTAAAAGACCCGGGACAATATTGGTTGCAGTTATCTTTTATGGGTTATAAAAAGAAAACCATGGCAATCGAATTACAACCTGATGAGGGTGATATTGATTTGGGAAACATTAAACTGATACCGGATGCAGATGTGTTGGAAGAAGTAACAGTAACCGGCAATAAATTTTCGATGGATTACAAAATTGATAAGAAAGTCCTGCATGTTTCAAAGCAACATACTACTATTTCAGGAACAGCAGTGGATGCCCTGCAGTATGCCCCATCGGTTCAGGTTGATATTGAAGGAAATGTGTCTTTGCGGGGCAATACCAATTTTACAGTGTTGATTGACGGGAAACCTTCTGTGCTGGATGCTACTGAAGCCCTTGAACAAATTCCGGCAAGTTCTGTCAAAGACATTGAGATTATTACAAATCCATCGGCAAAATATGATCCTGAGGGTACTGCAGGGATCATTAATATTATTACTAAAAAGCGCAGTTTGAACGGAATAAGCGGTTTGGTACATCTGAATACAGGCCTTGATGATAAATACGGAGGGGACATATTACTCAATTATCAGACTAATCATTTAAAATTCTTTGTCAGTGGAGATTTTAACCACAGAACGTATCCCGGAAGCATGGAGCATGACAACCGGTTTTATGGGGGAGATACTACATATTATGTTCAATCTTCAGGGATGCGTGAACGACAAAGGGAGCGATACAGCTTTCGTGCCGGTGCTGAATGGTTTCCCGATGATAATCATACGGTCAGTGTTAGCGGAAGGTATGGAAACAGAATGTCAGCAGGTACATATGAAACTGAATATACAGAGTGGAATTCCGTAGATACAAATAAAAACGAATACATAAGTACGGAATCCGGTGAGCGTGGCGGACATTTTTTCTCCTTACAATCCAATTATGTGTACCAGATAGAAACAGACCACAAGTTTGATGCTGAATTTATGTATTATGAGCGGGATGGAAGTGATAATTCAATAAACACACTAAACAACCTGAATGATGTCATTCAAACCGGACAAAAGTCACTTGAATATGGCCCGTCAAAAGGTATGCGTTACCGGCTGAATTATAAGCAACCCTTTTCCGGGAGACTGAAACTTGAAGCCGGGTTACAAGGAAGATTCCGTGATTCTAAAGAAAACAATGAAATTTATTACTATGATACGGCACGTTCTGAGTATGTGCTTCAGGAAAATTTCAGTCATGAAGTTAATTATTTAAGAAATATACATGCAGGATACGGTTTGATCCGCGGTGAAATAGGAGAGGGGTTAGGATATCAGTTGGGTCTTCGAACGGAATATACATACCGTGATATACGCTTGGGTGAGGATGAAGACAATTTTCTTATTGACAGGTGGGATTTTTTTCCAACCACACATTTTTCTTATGATCTGAACGAAAACAATCAAGTCATGGTAAGTTACACCCGGCGTATTGACAGGCCACATGGCTGGTACTTAGAGCCCTTCATTACCTGGAGTGATGCATACAATGTAAGACAAGGCAATCCCGCTCTCAAACCTGAATACATCAATGCCTTTGAAATGGCCTATCAAAAGGAGTTTGGAAAACATGCTTTTTCCACGGAAATTTTTTACAGAATCACGAAAAACAACATTGAACGCATACGAACGGTTTACAGCGAAAACATCATGATGCATAGCTACGATAATGTGGGTAAAGATTTTTCCCTTGGCACAGAAGTCATGCTGAACGCTGAAATTGTTGACTGGTGGAATACTGATATTACTGGTAATCTGTATGATTATCGTGTTAAGGGTGAAATTGATGGAGTTGAATATGATAATCACAGCCTGACCTGGAACCTGCGTTGGAACAATTCATTTCAGATAGCTGAAAACACTGTTATACAGTTAAATCCGGCATATCATGGTCCTGAAATTGAACCCCAGGAAGAAGAAGCTGCATATTTTGATGTGGATGGTGCTGTCAGGCAATCCTTTTTTAACAAGAAACTAAAGGTGACACTGCAGGTCCGTGATATTTTTGGTACATCCAAATATGAATCCATAACAGAAACGCCGGAATTGTATAATTACAGGTTGTATAAGCATAAAACGCCTATCGTAATGCTTAACCTCAGTTACAGCATTAACAATTATAAAGACAAATCTTCAGGTGGGCCTGTTGAGGGAGAAGTTGAAGGTGGCGAAATGTAGTATTTTATTCGGCTGGTATTAATTTAATGAGTTCAATGCGTGTTGTTCCTGATTTGAGCACCTGAAACGCATGTTTTTCATAGTCCGGATCACGTATGATTTCTCCCTGATTCGGAAAACTTTCATGAAGATACAGAAGGTATCCCGCCAGCGTTTCGTATTCATCAGATGCCTTTAGATTAAAATCGTATTTTTCGTTCAGATAGTCAATTTCAATTTTTCCTGAAAACACATATGATCCGTCAGGTAATTGTTTTTCTGTAATATCAGTGATATCATATTCATCCTCAATTTCACCAAATATTTCTTCAAGCAGATCCTCAATTGATACAATGCCTGAAGTGCCTCCAAATTCATCCACAACAACAGTAATGTTTTTGTTTTCTTTAATGAACAAGGTAAGCATATCTTGTGCTTTCATTGTTTCCGGAACGATCAGCGGCTTTCTCAACATGGTTTTTAGTGACCCGGGGTTTTTAAACAAATCGTGGCTCCGCACATAGCCTACGATGCTGTCAATGTTATCTTTGAAGATGAATATTTTGGAATAACCTGATTCGATAAACTGTTGTGTTAGTGTCGGAATATCAGTGTTCAGATCAACAGCAACAATATCAGTACGCGGCACCATGCATTCACGCAAACGAATATCTCCGAAATCCAGTGCATTCTGAAAAATTTTCAGTTCTTTGTCAATGGAATCTTCCTCCTCATGCTCTCCGTTGGATTCTGAAATAAAGTCATCCAGATCTACCTTGCTCAGTACCAGAGCCTGTTTGACATTTTTAATTTTCACTCCAAGTAAACGGGTTCCTAGGGTTGACAACCATAAGCTAATACGGACAATAGGGTAAAAAATCATGTAAAAGAATGCCAGTGGAACAGCAAAAAGCTTTAATGACTGATTGCTGACAGTTTTGAAAAGCACTTTAGGAATAAATTCTGCAAACACAAGGATGATGAGTGTTGAGATGATGGTTTGAATAAGAAGTATAAGGCCGTCATGGTCATTGACTAGCCTGGCAATGTCAGGTTTGAGCAGAGTGGCCATGAGGATGCCATAAATGACAAGGGCAATATTGTTACCAACAAGCATGGTACTTATATAGCGGGAAGGGTATTCTGAAAAATGCGATAAAATCTTTGATGACAGTTTGTTTTCTTTCTTTGTGATTTCAAGCCGGAGTTTATTTGATGAGATGAATGCGATTTCCATTACGGAAAAAAAAGCCGAAAACAGCAGTGTTATCAGTATGTAAGGGAGCAAATTCATTTTCTATTATCGCTTACGTTTGTTTTGTTTTCGCATGTACATTTTGAGGAAAAAAATAATCAGACAAAGCAGCGAGAGAATCAAATAAACCCAGGCATACATTTTTCCAGGTTCTCCCTGGTTGAATTTTATCATAGCAGCTGCAAAAGTGAATATGGCCATGCCAAGCCATAGATAGTCAATGACAATCAGCAAAATTGGTTGTTTCTTACGATGGTTCCTGTTCGTTCTCATTGATAACAAAAGATCCTTTGGGGTTATTAATTGTCCAGCTTGAAAAATCCTGGTTTGATTCAAAACCGGTGCCTATAAAAATTTCTTCTTTGGTAGTGATTCTTACAAATTTATCTGTGTAAATACGCTCGTTTTTGGTATCCCAAAAAAGTTGTTCAGTGTTGATCTGTTCTTCTTTTACGAGATTTTTTCCCACAACGTTACGTTTTGCTTCCCACAATTGTTGTTTGGCATAGTAGATACCATACTCTGCCTTGATTACAGATTCAACCGTATCCTGATTGTAAAATTTAACAGTCAGGCCTTCAGGATACTCATCATAGGGAGATGCATCCTGTTCTTCAGGCTTAAAACTTTGCATGACAGGAGCGTCCAACACAACCCTTTTCTGGCCGGAATCTGTCATCATCGTATGTAAATCATTGATTTTTATGGTTGGCAACTCCGTTTCATAGGTGATTTGTTTTACCTCGCTAATATCATTTTCACAGGCAAAAAACAAAAGCACACCTCCTGCAATAATGATAAAGCATGCTATATGTTTATGTAAGTTACAAAATATGTTCACGTTAGCTGTGTCCTATGGTATTATTGATTGAACCTTACTGTGGTTGTTTCATTGATCCAGCAGTTTACTGTATATGCCTCGCCTTCCATAACTTCATAGAAAAAGGCATCTTTTTTTGTGGGGAAATACTGGCTGTATTTTGAAATCATGGGATTTACCTCATCAGCCAGTTCCGGGGATACCGATTTAGCTTTTAACAATTTATCAACCACTGCCCAATACACGGTAAGGTGCTCAAATTCATTCTCGCCACAATCGCTGGCAACGGATGCGTAAATCTGTGCCAGGAGTTTGTAGGATTTTCCATGTTCAGGATCAGCACCAATTGCCTTTTTGGCATAACTCCTTGCTGTCTGGTATTGGTCCATCTGATTAAAGTACAGTAGCCCCAGTTCAAAATACAGGGCTGCTTTCTTGCTTTCATCTTCCTGCATTTCTATGGATTCTTTGTAATAACGTTCTGCTTTTTTAGCGTTGTTGTTTTTGAAAAAGTATTGAGCCAGGGAGTGTGCTGCACTGGCCGTTTTTTCCATGGCATACATTTTTTCTGATACTTCGGCAAACAGCTTAGAATCAAAACATTGTTGTTGTTCCATTATGGTTTGAATGGTTCTTAACATAGCCCTGTTGTCAAGATTCTTTTCATATATGGGACGAAAAACATCTTCAAGCATAGCACAACCCAACTCACCTGTATTGATTAACATCCGGTCAACTTGTTCTTTGGCTTTTGCTGCTTCCTGATCTCCAGCACTGATTTTTTGTTCAAAAATTTGTGAGATTTCTGTGTACAATTTAATCAATTCTTTTGTGGTGATAAAATCGTTTTGAACCAATGCGGCGGCAAGCTGAAAATAGCGCCCCAATACATTACTGCTTGTTTCAACACCATCTATTATTACGGCTTCTTCAAACAATTTATATGCCTGCATGGCTTTTGACTGGCGGTAAGTCATGATGGCGATGGCTTTGCGACCGAGGTTGTTTCCTTTGTCCCCAAAGTGTTTCGTGCGTTTATCATATATCATCAGCAATGTGTCAATATAAGCTTCTTTTGTGTCGCCTTCTGATTTTTCGATCATTTTCTCAAGGATATTCGGTCCCTGGATATAAATGTTCTTTGTTGATTTTGGGCAATGGTTAAAACACCAACTCCATGCAGGATAAGCATCTGCAAAACTTTCTTGTTTATAAAACTGGTCATAGGTTGATAATTGTGCGCGGCACGTTGCCGGTTCTTTACCAAATTTATTGTCTTCTTGCGCAAACGCAAGAGTCCCGGCCAAAAACAACATCATCCAGATAAAAATAGCTTTTGTTTTCATTTTTTATTCATAT
>JAQIDD010000311.1 GCA_027858215.1 Candidatus Delongbacteria bacterium
ATGTTTGAGTTCGAGGCCTGCGAAGTATTTAAAACCAAGGATTTTACTTTCGTAAATGACTGTTTTAAATACGAGCGTAACGAAGAAATCAGACATTATGGACAGACACTAAATAATAACAGATAAAAATCACCGTATCTCTTGTTATTATGTTGTTTTTTATAATTTTGCTATCGTAAAACAAAGAAAGAATCCGAAAACCTTTAAGACCGTCAAAATTATCTAGCGGTTAATAAATGTTAATAATAGTTAATATCGGATACTTATGAGGAAGAGTACTCCTTACGAAAAGTTGGTTTTTTATAAAAACAATGGAAAATACAATTGATTCGTAACCGTTCTTAACTATATATAACTGATTAGTAATAAGACATTTAAAAAACAACCATGGCAAGGGTATTAAGTGGCATAAGATCTACAGGCAAATTGCACCTGGGAAATTACCTGGGAGCAGTGACCAATTTTGTGAAGTTACAACATGAACATCAGTGTTATTTTTTTATTGCTGATTATCATTCACTGACAACACATCCCACACCGTCAAATCTGCATCAACATGTAAAACAAGTGTTGGTAGAATACCTTGCAGCAGGCATTGATCCTGAAAAAGCCACCATATACATTCAAAGCGATGTGCCAGAAGTGCCGGAATTGTATTTGCTGTTGAATATGAATGCATATCTTGGTGAACTGGAACGCACCACAACGTTCAAAGAAAAAGCCCGTAGCCAACCCGATAATGTCAATGCAGGTTTGCTGACATACCCTGTGTTAATGGCAGCCGACATTCTAATACATCAGGCTGATTATGTGCCTGTAGGCAAAGATCAGGAACAAAACCTCGAAATGGCCAGAAAATTTGCCAGGCGTTTCAACCGGATGTACAAAACGGATTTTTTTACCATCCCAAAAGGATTTAATTTTGGTAATAAGCTTATAAAAGTTCCCGGCCTGGATGGTACAGGTAAAATGGGGAAATCTGAAGGAAACGGACTGTACCTTTCGGATACAAACGAACAACTGCGTAAAAAAGTAATGAAAGCCAAAACAGATGCCGGCCCCACAGCATCCGATTCGACGGTAAGTGAGCCCATACAAAATCTGTTTACCATTATGGAGATTGTTTCAAAACCAGAAGTAATGGAATCTTTCAAAGCCGATTACGCCAATTGTTCCATCCGTTACGGAGATTTGAAAAAACAACTTGCCGAAGACATCATTAAGCTTATTGAGCCTGTCAGAGAGCGTATCGAGGAAATTGAAAAAGATGATGATTACCTCAAAAAAGTGGTGAAGATGGGAACTGAAAAAGCCCGTGAAAGTGCGAAAAAGACCGTGGATGAAGTCCGTCATCTCATTGGTTTCCGCCCGTTTTAGCGGCTTCAATATTTTTCAATAATTTTATCCGGCCTGCCCGCAACAAGGAAGTTCCTGCAAAGGTTTTTACAAACTGATCATCATCAATCCTGCTGAGATAATCCAGATTGACAAAATCCAAATGTTTTCCAGGCATAAAATCAGGGTCTGAGGCTTTCAACACTTTTTTATTATGCGGGCACACTTCCTGACAGATATCACAACCAAAAACCCATCCGTTGAGTGATTGTTTGATCCCATCAGGGATGTCAGTTTTGCTTTCAATGGTGTGATACGAAATGCACCGCCGGGCATCAAGCCCGTGATTTGACAATGCCATGGAAGGACAGGCATCGACGCATCGTTTACAATTGCCACAACGGTTTTTTACCTGGTTTGTATCAGGCACTAAATCCAAATCAGTAAACAATTCTGCGATAAAAACATAAGACCCCAGTTCCGGATGGATAAGGCATGTGTTTTTTCCGATCCAGCCTAAACCGGCTTTAACAGCAAGGCTCCGCTCAAGTACAGGCGCCGTATCCACAAACGGGCGTGAAGCAAAATCGCGGCCTATAATATCCTGCACAGATGCTTGCAGTTTATTCATGCGTTTTTTTAGCCTCTTGTGGTAATCTTTTCCCGCAGCATAGCGGGCAATTTTATATGGCTGCTCCTGCAAATCGCCATTGTAATATGCTTGTAACAGCACAATCACCGATTTAACACCAGGGAACAGGGCCTGAGGATTCAATCGCATGTCATAGCGATTTTTCATGTAATCCATCTTTGCCTGGTTGCCGTGTTGAAGCCATGCAGCATACCGCTTAACATCCTGTTCTGGAATAGCAGCATCAGTAATACCGATGGCATCAAAACCAAGCTGCAGGGCCGCTGCTTTTATTCTCGCACTATGTTCTTGTGAAAATGACACTACTCCCCGGCATAAACGTTACCATTCCAGTAAATGTCATGAGATTTAACTCCATAGCTGAAGAAAACCGTGGTGCCATGGCATGAAAGTGAAGTCAGTTTTTCATACGAAATGATACCTGTTTGTCCACGATCAAAAATGTTGAGGTTGCCCTGCTCATTTTCCCAGGCGATCACACTACCGTCATACACATAATTGTCAGGAATATAACTATCAAGGGTATAAGATTGCCCGTTCCAGTACACTTTAAAATAGTTTTGCACTGTATAAATCAACAATTCATCCTCCACTACAAACATATCGGGAGCATCAAAAGAAACTGTCACTACTTCGTCATTGCCATCATATACTTTGAGGTAATCATTGGAATCAATATATGCCACAAACCCATCTCCGGTTTTGTAAGCTTTGGGTTCAAAATTTTCGAGTTCCATAAAACTGCCTTTGTAAAATACCTGGAAATTATCCACCGGCGATTCAACAAAAGCCACGATATCCCGGCCTGCTTTATAAGATTTCGCCCGATCTTTATACATCATTTCAATGATCTCGCCCTGATAAAAAATATTGTAATAATCACGACTGTCAAGGTAAACCATGCTGTTTTCACCGACTTTTTATTCGGTAATTTCATCCCCGGCAAGGGCATCATCAAGTTCAATGATTTCACCGTTGTAATAAACTTTAAAAATTTTATTTTGCTTGTCAAAAAAAGCAACCAGTTCATCTCCGGTAGCATATAAATCCGTATAAACCGACAAGGTAATCTTGTCACCACTGTCAAACACTTTCAGTTGATTATTGAGGTTATACGCCACCAGGTGGTCTGTAACAATGTAATTGCTCACAAAACTGTTGATCTCGAAAGTATAGTGGTTGTAATAAATTTTAAAATTTTCGGAATTGTCTTCATAGCCAAGGCATTCGTTGCCTATTTGATACGAATTTAATGGCAAATGTTCCAGCTCTTTGAATTCGCCCCCTTCAAACAATTGTACCTTACTCAAATAGTCTGTGTATATGGCCAAATCTTGTGAACAAACCCAAAGGCTTGTCATAACTAGCATAAACAACAGGAATATCCTCTTCATAATCAAAAGATTTCAAACAAAGATATAAAAAATACCATAATATTTTTCATTTGCATTGTTTATTTTAATAACTGTCAAAATCTTTGCCAAACAATCCTTACTTTTGTAAAAATGAAATTTATGTGATAAAATAAAACAAAAAAGCATAGATAAAAAGTGAATCCTGAAAATTTCAACAGATGAAAAAGAAAAGCATAAAAGAACTTGGCGAATTTGGTTTGATCAATCATTTGACATCGGATATTCGTTGCCACAAAGCATCCACGGTGTATGGCATTGGTGATGATTGCGCGATATTCAATCATAAAAACCGTGACAGTCTGGTGACTTCAGATATGCTGATGGAAGGCATACATTTTGATTTGGTATATACCCCTCTGAAACATCTCGGATACAAAGCCGTTGTTGTCAATATAAGTGATATTTATGCCATGAACGGAACTCCTGAACAGATTGTGGTTTCCATTGCCCTGTCGTCGAAATTCTCTCTTAAAGCAGCAGAAGAGCTTTACAAAGGCATCAAAGAAGCCTGCCGCATATATGATGTGGATTTTGTAGGAGGCGACACAACCAGCTCAATGACAGGATTGGCAATCAGTGTTACGGCACTTGGATCTGTAGAAAAAGGCAGGGCAGTAAGGCGGAATACAGCGGATGACAAAGAACTTATTTGTGTCAGTGGAGATTTGGGTGCGTCATACCTTGGCCTTCAGTTGCTAAAACGGGAAAAGAAAATATTTATGAAAGACCCGAAAATTCAACCTGAACTTGACAAATATCCTTATCTCATTGAAAGGCAACTAAAACCGGAAGCCCGCAAAGATATCATACAACAGTTACAAGAAAAGGATATTCTTCCTACTTCGATGATTGATTTATCAGATGGATTATCATCTGATCTTTTGCACATTGCCACACAATCAAACCTCGGCTGCAAGCTTTTTGAAGACAAACTCCCCATCGCGATGGAAACACAACAAGCGGCAGAGGAATTTCGATTAGACCCTGGTATCCCAGCTCTTAATGGCGGTGAAGATTATGAATTGCTGTTCACCATCGCTCAGAAAGACCACGAAAAAATACAACAGATCGCCGGTATTTCAATCATCGGACACATGTCACCTGAAAAAGAAAAATACGTGCTGGTTGCCAGAAACGGCAAAGAAATTCCGTTGGAAGCCCAGGGATGGAATGCATTGAACCGATCTGGCGAAAGCCGGTAGATGCCTGAAATAACAGATGATTTACAGAAATTTTGTGTGTGTTATTTATCAAAGTACCCTCTGATGATCCCACGTTTTGAGTTACGCACAAAGAGAATGATTTCGTCGCGTTCTTTGGTTGCTTTCATTTCTGCTTCAATGTAATCAATGGCCTGGCTACGGTTCATCCCGTTGTTGAAAAGCTTACGGTAAATTTCCTGAATTTCGTTGATTTTTTTGTTGGTAAAACTACGACGTCGCAGACCAATGGAATTCACACCTGCAAATGTCAACGGATACCGGCCGGCTTTTGTAAAAGGTGGTACATCCTTCCCAACCAGTGACCCTCCTGCAATTATTGCGTGCGCCCCGATGTGTACAAACTGGTGTACAGCGGTGGTGCCTGACAAAATAGCCCAGTCATCAACCTGTACTTCACCGGCAAGTTGAACTGCGTTGGCCATAATAATATTGTTGCCAATGACGCAATCATGAGCAATGTGCGTATAAGCCATCAACAGGTTGTTGTTTCCTATTTCAGTAACATTTCGGGCTGCTGTGCCACGATTTACGGTAACAAATTCACGTAAGGTATTATTGTCACCAATTACCACAGACGTTTTTTCTCCCCGGTATTTCAGGTCCTGGGGGATAGCACCAATAACAGCGCCAGGGAAAATGCTGCAATTTTTACCAATTTTCACATTTTCCATGATGGTAGCATTTGGTCCTATCCAGCAGCCTTTACCGATTTCAACATTTTTGCTGATGTTCACGAAAGGTTCAATCACAACATTTGATGCAATTTTTGCATCCGGATGGACGTATGCTAAAGGTTGATTCATATTATTTTATTTTTACAATTTGAGCTGTCAGTTCAGCTTCACAGGCGAGTTTCTCACCCACAAAAGCCTCTCCGGACATGTAGGCAATTCCCCGGCGAATGGGTTGTATTAAACTGAGTTTCATAATAATGGTATCGCCGGGAACCACTTGTTTACGAAATTTGACTTTATCTATTTTCATAAAGAAGGTAAGGTAATTTTCCGGGTCCGGGACAGTTGCCAGTACCAAAATACCTCCAACCTGAGCCATGGCTTCAATTTGCAATACTCCCGGCATAATGGGTTCATCGGGAAAATGACCAATGAAATAAGGCTCATCCAGAGTGACATTTTTAATGCCCACTACTTCGTGTTCTGTCAGGCTAAGGACTTTATCCACAAACAGAAACGGAGAGCGGTGAGGTAAGCGCTTTTTTATTTCGTTTACATCATAAAGCGGCTTTGCATCCGGGTCATATTCCGGTATGTCGGGTTTTTTAAGTTCTTTTACGATGTGTTTCCTCAAGTTTTTAGCAAGTTCTGTATTAACATGATGACCGGGGCGTTTTGCTATGATATTGCCTTTTATGCGGTAGCCAACCAAAGCCAGGTCTCCAATTATGTCGAGCAGTTTATGCCTTGCCGGTTCATTGATGAAATGTAAATCCAGGTTGTTCAGCACACCATGAGTTTTTACTTTTATTCCAGGTTTATTAAACAACTTGGCAATGCGGTTAAATTCTTCTTCCGAATACACTTTATCAACCAATACAATGGCATTGTCAAGATCTCCTCCTTTGATAAGCCCTGCTTTAAGTAAAGGTTCCAGTTCACTGAGAAAAGCAAAGGTGCGGCATGGGGCTACTTCACCAGCAAAGTTTTCCAGATTGCTCAATCCTGCAAACTGATTGACCAGTTCTGTGGATTTATAATCAACCAACACATTCATCCTGAAATCATCATCAGGATATAAAGCAAGTTCGATTTCCTTTGCCTCGTCTTTATACACTTTCTTTTCCTTAAACTCAAACACAATCCTGTCTGCGTCCTGTTCTTCAATGCCGGCATTTTTTAACGCATCCACCCAATATTTGGCACTGCCATCAAGAATAGGCACTTCCGGCCCGTTTAATTCGAACAACAAATTATCAATGCCAAGGCCATAGGCTGCGGCAAGCAAATGTTCCACAGTACTTACCCTGACATCATTTTTTGCCAGACTCGTTCCCCTTGAAGTATCAACGACATTATCGGCTATAGCCTCAATTATTGGTTCTCCTTCAACATCAATGCGTTTAAATTTATACCAGTGATTTACCGGAGCAGGTTTAATTGTAAGCTCTACTTTATCCCCCGTATGCAGTCCGATTCCCTGCAGAGTTACAGCTTTTTTAATGCTTGTTTGCTTTTTATCCATTTCCCAAAAATTGCAAAACGTATTGCTGATTTGATGACAAAAATAACATTTAGAATTAATTAAAAAAAGTTTGGGAAAAAAACCACTGGTATTTGGCTTAGGGGACTTCTATTAATTCTTTCGCATCAAGATTTTCAGCGTTTTTCATAGACAATGAAAATTTTAATAATTATGGCTGCACTCGGCATAGCCAGGCAGGAACACACGGCCGTGTGTTCCTACAGGCTCTGCCCTCGTTTGCACAAAATTTGTTTCTTGAAAGAAAAGAATTATTAGAAGGCCCCTTTAGAATTAGGGAGGCTAAATTGCTACATCATGGAGCTATGATGCAATGACACGAACACCCATGCTTGTTAATTGTTGTTCATTTCGAATTTGTAATTACTCACAGCAAAACCTCCACACCTAAGTTAGGTGTGAGGGGCAAAGACGGATACCTGCCTGTCGCCTGCCTGCCGGTTTACCAGCCGTGGCTGGCAGGCAGGGCAGACAGGGACGCAATGTTGTAAAATTATATGTGTTGATCTGTTAACATCATTAATTGATGGACTTTATTGCAATTTTAGTGGGAAATAGATTCAGGGCTAAAGCCCATGTTTTCTTTTATTGTTGCGCCCCCGACCTTAAGGTCGGGTTTTTTTTGCTTACGATTGTTAACAGACCTACTACAGGCCATGTTGAACAGGTTCTTGTCATTGTAATACAACATCAAGTCCAGTGTTAATCAAATGCTCATTACTCGCAAAAACCCAAGTAGGTAATGTGGCTGTGAAGTTACTCTGATTTTAACCTGGCAATTTCCCGTTTTAATTCTTGAATTTCAGAACGTAAAGAAGGCAATTGTTTTTGCAACACATAATTGCGTTTAAACTGGTTTGCATTTACCGCGGGGGTTCCCATAACTTTTTCCCCGGATTTAATGTTACCGGGAACGCCAGACTGGGCAGCTATATGTACGTTATCCCCAATATCTACATGACCTGAAATGCCAACCTGTCCGCCGAACATGCAATTGCTTCCCACTTTCGATGTTCCACTCACACCGGTTTGTGCGGCCATTACTGTGTTTTTACCAATCACAACATTATGGGCTACCTGAATGAGGTTATCCAGTTTGACACCACTTTCAATCAGGGTTTTTCCTATGGTTGCCCTGTCAATGGTGGTATTCGCTCCAATTTCAACATTGTCTTTTATGTGTACAATGCCAATCTGTTCTATCTTTTTGTAATTCCCATCTTTATCAGGCGCAAATCCAAAACCATCTGAGCCAATAACGGCACCTGCATGGACAATGCAATTGTTGCCAATCCTGGATCCATGGTATATTTTTACACCTGCATAAATGGTCACATTATCACCTAAAGTCACATTATCACCAATGTAAGCATGGGGATATATTTTACAATTGTCCCCGATTTTTACATTTTCACCGACATAAGCAAACGCCCCAAGATAGAGATTTTTACCTGCAGAGGCAGTTTTATCAAAGTAATGGGGCTTCTCTTTTCCTTTTTTATTGTGAATATGCTGTTGATATATTTTGATGATCTCTGCAAATGCATGGTATGGGTCTTCTACCCGGATTAGGGTTGTTTTTACCGGTTTTTGTAACTCAAAATCTTTCCTGACAAGCACTATCGAAGCAGATGTATCATAAAGGTAATTCGTGTATTTCTCATTGGCTAGAAAGCTCAATGTTCCTGGCTTGCCTTCTTCAATTTTGGAAATATCGTCCACCCTGATATTTTCATCGCCTTCAACTGTTCCGTGTAATAATGTTGCAATTTGTTTTGCTGAATATTTCATGCTTCTTTCTTTAAAAAATATCGTAACTAATCAGTATCAACCTCACCGCAAAGACGGAGAGACGCAAAGTTATAAAATTTAACGGACTATCAGGATAGCACGACTGAAAGATGGCACGATCTCACCATCTCTCTATCACACCAGCACTCCATCTCCCAATCGTGCCGTCTTGCTTTCATTCCATCGTACTTTCATGATAAGCGATTTAGTTTATCTTTTTTTTCCATTTCTTAGCGTCTTAGCGTCTCTGCGGTAAACAATGTATTTGCCTGAACAGTTAAAAAAGGTCTTTGGGGTAACAAAGATAATATTTTATTACATTATGACTCAACACTGCCCGGTCAAACATTTCTGATGCATCCGCGATGTCTGTTAAATTATCTTCTCTTAGGATATTTATCTCTTCATCCATGTTGTCATAGGCCGTATTTGATATTTTTCCCGCGTTGAGATAATACTTGCTTTCTTGTTTACTGATATCAAATGTTTTACAAATACGATGCCGGATCATTTCAACATAATCAGGGGCAAAAGTGTTTCGTTGTAATTCCATTCTGAACAAGCGGCGGTTCATCAGCCTGTCAGCCAAATCTGAAAGGATTTTATCTTCATTGTTGACCCAGGCTTTTACTGATGACATGACATCACTATCATCCAGGCGATTGAATTTTTCCAGCATTTCGTTATTTTCACAACTGTCGTGTGTTAAAAACCAAAGTAAGGCATCACTGGCATTGAGTGTTTGGCCTTTGGCGATGAGATCTTTAGCCCGTTGCAAAATGATTTCAAGCAACTTTTCCGCGCTCAACACAGTTTTATGCAGATATACCTGCCAATACATAAGCCTTCGGGCAATCAAAAATTTTTCAATGCTGTAAATGCCCTTAGCATCAACAACCAATCCATCATTAAAAACATTCAGCATTTTTATGATTCGTTCGGATCCAATAACACCTTCGGATACCCCGGTAAAAAAACTGTCGCGCCGGAGGTAATCCAACCTATCCATATCCAACTGGCTTGATACAAGCTGATGCAGGAATTTTTTTTGGTAGGTGTTCTGAAATATTGCAATGGCCATATCCAATTTGCCTTGCATTTCTTCGTTTAAAGCCTGTATGTATTTCAGCGACAAGGTTTCATGATCATGACTGGTAATAATAACCTTTTCAAGGGTATGGGAGTATGGCCCATGACCAATATCATGCAGTAAAATAGCAATGTTTACAGCTTCGGCTTCTTCTTCAGTAATGTGATGGCCTTTGTTCCGGATGACACCTATTGCCATGTCCATCAGGTGCATGGCGCCTATGGCATGATGAAAACGTGTGTGGATGGCTCCCGGATATACAAGAGAGGTCAGTCCTAACTGGGAAATCCGCCTTAACCTTTGAAAATACGGATGCTCTAAGAGGTCGAATATTAACTCATGCTGTATTGATATGAACCCGTGAACCGGATCATTAATGATTTTTCTTTTGTTTATCTGCGTATTCATCACATTTTAAAAATAAGATAAGAGAGGCGTTCCTTAAAACGTCAAATTTAAAAATTAAAATTATAAAAATTTGGAATGATAGCAAGTATTCAGATCAAATTGTATGTTGTGTATCAGAAAAACTGAACATCTATGTCCTAAAGGTATTTTTCACGCAGGATGCCTGTAATTCTTTTTACTGCTGTACGCCTGATGTCAAGATCTACTGGTACATTAGGGTCCTGGTGGGCTTCGTTGATCTTAGTGCCGACAATGAAATCAATTTTATCGCGCTCAAGGAAATGCTTTACAAGTAAATCAGCGGGCCCTTTTCCCAATTTGTCGTTTTTTGTCAGTCAAAAAGAATTTTACAAATTATTACTACTGTGTGTTCTACGTATAAATCATTTAGATTTATGGTATTACTTTTTTGTTGTCCCATCAGAACACAAGTGCAACACGCTGGTAGTGCACTACGATCCAGCCATGCCAATACACCCCAGGCTTACTGTGGTACCTTCTATACTGAGCAGATTTTGCACACAAGCTTCAATGGTGGCTCCTGTTGTAATGACATCATCAACCAAAAGCACATATTTGTTTGCGAACTCGTCAGGTTTATGTACCTCAAACACCCTGGACACATTTTCCCAGCGGTCGTAACGGCCTTTTTTGGTTTGAGTTTTGGTAAACACTTTACGCACAAGGTTATTGGAACTTACAGGAACATCCATCACTGATGACATTCCTTTTGCGATCATTTCAGCCTGGTTGTATCCGCGTATTTTCTGTTTGTCAGGATGCAGCGGTACTGGAATGATGCAATCGAGGTTTTGAAATAATTTTGCTTGTTTCAGTTCGCCACCAAGTTCCCGGCCCAGAAACTCACCGATATCAGGACGGTTTTGGTATTTGAGTTTATGAATCAGCTTGCGGTACAGGCTCCCTTTGACAAAATGCATCAGTGCAGTGGCCTGTTCGATGTTTACCCGGCCCCAAAATACCTGTGCCAATTCATTGTCAGTGTCATCATGAAAAGAAGTGCGGGGTAATTTAACAAGGCACTCTGTACACAAAATTGCTTCCTGATGCATCAGGCTTTTCCCGCATGCATCGCAGATTTTCGGATAAAACAAATACCAGAAATCCTGCCAGTATGTGAACAGCTTGTTTTTCATCTGTTTTATATAGCCCAAAGCCCTGCACAAACCTGTTTTGTCCCGACAAGGCTCTTATTTTGTCAATTCCTGGAATACTTCTTCCAGGCTCTTGGCTTTTTGGTTCATAGACAATACCGTCAAATCATTTTTAACCGCATAATGAAACAATTTTGGCCTGATATCATTTCCTGATTTGCTTTGTAACAGGTATTTTTTGTTTTTAAGGGTTACCACTTTTATCACATCTTCAATGCCTTTCAGTTCTGATGCATTGACCTTTTTGTCAAATTCGACAATGACGGTGAGGTTGTCTGTATCTGAGGTTGAAAGTTGCGATGCTTTATCATCAGCAACAATTTTCCCGTTGTTGATGATAACTACCCTGTCGCAGATAGCTTCCACTTCCTGCATGATATGCGTCGTAAGAATCACTGTTTTTTTCTTCCCCAGCAGGGAGATAAGGTTCCGTATTTCTATAATCTGATTGGGATCAAGCCCGCTGGTTGGTTCATCCAAAATAAGCACTTTTGGATCATGGATGATTGCCTGTGCCAGGCCAACCCGTTGCCGGTAACCTTTTGAAAGGGCTCCGATTTGTTTTTTTATCTCTTTGGTTAATCCTGTAAGTTCAATAACTTCATCAACCCTGTTTTTTTTATTTTTGATTTTATAAATGCCGGCTACGTAATTCAGGTATTCACGAATATACAGATCGTCATACAAGGGGTTGTCTTCCGGTAAATAACCAATCATTTTTTTTACTTTCAGATCATGTTCGTTTACGTCAAGGCCTTCAACTTTTGCCATGCCGCTTGTCGGTGGGATATTCCCGGTGATGATACGGATGGCGGTTGTTTTTCCTGCACCATTGGGACCTATAAAACCCACAATCTGACCCGTTTCCACTGTGAATGAAACCTGATCCAGTGCCTTTTGTTTCCCGTATAACTTTGTGATGTTCTGTACTTCTATTGACATATACAGTAATTTTTATCTGATGGACAAATTTATTAATTCCCGTTGGATTTCTGTATCTTTATGCATTAAAATTGTTTGACCAGGCAATAATGAAACAAAGATACTGCATAGATTTGACTAATTACGAACGGTTTCCTGCCAGGATTGTGAAAATTGGCAACATTCCGGTAGGGGGAAATTATCCCGTTAGATTGCAATCCATGACAAATACCAATACCATGGACATCAACGCAACAGCGGACCAGTGCAAGCGTATTTTTGATGCTGGTGCTGATTTTGTCAGAATTACAGCACCCGGTGTAAAAGAAGCGGAATTTTTAAGGCAGATAAAGAAATCATTGCATGCTAGCGGATACAAAAACCCCCTGATTGCGGATGTGCATTTTAACCCGAAAGCGGCGGAAATAGCGGCGGAAATTGTTGAAAAAGTAAGGATTAATCCGGGTAATTATGTAGATCCACGGGCGAAATTTAAGAAGCAAAGTATTTCAGAAGAGGAATATGATCTGGAGCTTGAACGGATGCACAGCAAATTGCTGCCGTTGATAAAGATATGTAAAGAACACGGTACGGCGATTCGTATTGGCAGTAATTACGGAAGTTTGTCTGACCGGATTATGAACAGGTATGGAAATACGCCTGAAGGTATGGTGGAAGCTGCCATGGAATTTTACCACATTTTCAGGGCGGAATCGTTTGACAAGTTGATATTATCCATGAAAGCCAGTAACCCCCGTGTCATGGTTGAAGCAAGCAGGCTTTTGAATGCCAGGATGATGGAGGAAGGCCTGTGTTTTCCTCAGCATATGGGTGTTACTGAAGCCGGCGAAGGCAAAGAAGGCCGTATGCGTTCTGCAGTAGGGATTGGAGCATTGTTAGCAGATGGCATCGGACACACCATAAGGGTTTCATTGACAGAAGCCCCCGAAAAAGAAATTCCGGTGGCACAAGCACTGGTTGATGTTTTTCAAAAGAAAAAAACGGGCATTACACGCCTGCCTATTTATGCTCCTGAATACGACACTTTCGATGGTGCGGACAGAAGCAAATTGCCCGATTTGTTTGATAAGCCCGTTGTGGCGGCTGATCTTCGTGGTTTAAAGAAACCATCTGAAAACACACTCGAAGCACTTCATTTTTCATTCGATGAAGACGAGCAAACCTGGAAACCTGGTCAATGCAGCCCCGAAATGTTGATCGTAAAACCGCATAGCATATCCGGCCTGAGCATAGAAGCATTTATCCTTTGTGAAAATGCTGATCCCAAATTATCCTGTGGATATGCTTCACTTGTCAAGTCAAAGCATCTCAATCATAAAAGCAACCCTGATGTCATAGAATGTGTGTATGATGCGCTGGATGAAAGGGAACTGGAAGAAATCTTAAACAAGGATAATCCTGCAGTGCTGTTGAATACACATTCAGACCATCCGGCCGGTGAAGTGCGCAGTTTTATGAGCCGTTTGCTAAATCATGTTGAAAACACGCCCATACTGTTAAAACTTGACAGAAAAATTAAAAATGATGTCATATTAGCTGCTGAATACGGGGCCGTTTTGGTTGAAAACAGGATGGCCGGTGTAGTTTATGAGCCGGATGAAACAAACATCAGGGAAAAAAACGATACGACATTTGAGTTGTTACAAGCTGCAGGAATTCGCCGTTCTAAAGTTGAATTTATTTCTTGTCCGGGGTGTGGACGTACCTTGTTTGATCTTGAAAAAACCACCGGCATCATAAAAAAGGAGTTTGGACACTTGAATGGCCTTAAAATCGCAGTTATGGGGTGTATTGTCAATGGCCCCGGCGAAATGCTGGACGCCGACTATGGTTACGTCGGTTCGGGGAAGGGCCAAATCAGCTTGTTTAAAGGACAGACTCCCGTGATGAAAAACATTCCGGAAGATCGGGCTGTTGAAGCCATGAAAACACTGCTCAAAGAACACAACGATTGGAAAGAACCATAAACAAGATTGGAACAACATAATACATTGAATATGAGATATCCATCAATGCCTGAACTATTCAAAAAAAACCGGCATAAACTGTTTGATACAATGCAGACGGGAGAAACCGCCATTGTTGTTTCCAATGTAAATTACCCGCGCAATGGGGATCAATACTATCCTTTTCGGCAGGATTCCGATTTTTTTTGGCTTACCGGCATAGAACAAGACTGGTCCTATTTGATCATGCATAAACACAAAGACGCTGTTTTGTATGAAGCATTGCTGATTAAAGAAACCAATAAACAGATACGTTTATGGGATGGCCCCAGGCTGGATAAACCCCTGGCCGGTAAAGTCAGCGGAATAAAAGATGTTTACTGGATGGATGAACTGGAACCCATGCTGAAAAAATACATCAGCAAGAGCAGAAAAATCAGCCTCAACCTGAATGAAAGCAGAAAAATCAATACCGTCATTCAAACTCCCGGAAAGCTATTTTATGATCAGTTTTCTGCCATGTTCAGTGCGTCAGGAAAATACATTGCAGACATCTGCCCGCGCATACATAAGTTGCGTGTGGTAAAAGAACCTGAAGAGATTGATTTTATCCGCAAAGCCATTGACATTACCCACCATGCGTATCTTTCTGTATTGCAAAACCTAAAGCCGGGGATGACAGAATACCAGGTAGAAGCCATCATACGGCATGAAATGCTAAATTATGGCGTGGATCTCATGAGTTTTGCGCCGATTATTGCGGCCGGCGAGAATGCTTGTGTCTTACATTATACAAAAAACGACAAAACCTGCGAAGACGGGGAATTGTTGCTTATGGATTTTGGAGCCGAGTATTTACTTTATCCCTCAGACTGCTCACGAACCATACCCGTAAATGGCAGATATTCAAAGCGTCAAAAACAAATATATGAAGCTGTGCTTGAGGTGTATTATGAGGCCCTGAAATTGTTTAAACCGGGCGAAACCATCAACGGCATCAATAATAAAACCGCTTTGCTGATGGAGAAAAAACTCCGGGAACTGGGATTGCTTTCACAAGAAGACATTGAAAATCAGGATGAGCAAAGCCCTGCATATAAACGGTATTTTCCTCATGGCACTACCCACTTTATCGGTCTGGATGTACATGATGTGGGTGGTAAAGATGTGCCGTTTAAACCCGGAATGGTAATGAGCTGTGAGCCCGGGATATACATTGAGCATGAAGGCATAGGTGTCCGCATTGAAACCGATGTGCTCATCACAAAAAACGGGTGTGAAGACCTGATGGCAGATTTTCCGGTGGAAGTTGAGGATATTGAAAAGATGATGTAAATAACTGATGACGTTATCTAAAATAGAATTTTATTAGATAAGTTGTTGAAATATTTATATTTTTGTTTTGAAGTAGGATTTAGTTCAACAGGCGGTCATGTTTCATGCCTTCCATCGCTTAAAAACCAGCTGCAGTTTTGTAAACTATGGCAAAAATGCTACACTTAGATCGTAAATGACAGCAGCGTCGTTATACACACATCACTGAAAGAATCTAAAAAAGATACGCAGTTCGTTTGGTGAATTGTTTAAATAACATTACATTTGACAATAAACCTGAACAAAAGTTGTGGATGAAAACCACATAATGAAAAATATAAGCACTTTTTGTGTGGGGATAAACGAGTTGGGCACAATTACTAAAAACCTAAATACTTGGATAGTATTAGTAAAATATTAGAGAATCTAAATGACAGACAATTAGAAGCTGTTAAAACAACTGAAGGATATGTACGAGTAATCGCAGGTGCTGGTTCTGGTAAAACAAAAGCATTGACATCTCGATATGCATACATTGTTGAAGGATTGGGCATTAGTTCTTCAAATATACTATGCGTTACTTTTACAAACAAGGCTGCCCAAGAGATGAAAAACAGAGTAAAAAAGCTAATAGGGCATAATTCTGACCTTAGTTATATTACTACCTACCATGGATTTTGTGTTAGGGTACTTCGCGAGGACATTAATAAAATTCAATATCCTAAGACTTTCGTTATTATGGATGTTGAGGACCAAAAAACCATATTGCGCCAGATTTATAATGAACTTAACATATCTCAAAAAGAGCACACCTTTAAACAGGTTTTGAGGTTTATTAGTAGGGAAAAAAGCAACTTACAATATCTTGATTGCATTTTAGGTTCAAAAAAGGAAGAATCAAAATCTGAATTGGAGATTATTTTTCATAAGTACCTTTTCAAACAACAAAAAAGTTTCGCATTAGATTTTGATGATTTAATAAACTTCACAATATACATTTTTGATAATTTCTCTGATATTCTACAAAAATGGCAAAATCGACTACATTATATCCAAGTTGATGAAGCACAGGACAGTTCTCAAAAGCAATTTGGACTTGTAAGTTCATTGTCAGTACAGCACAAAAATTTGTTTATTGTAGGTGATCCAGACCAAACAATATATGAATGGCGAGGAGCGAAACCTGAAATTCTGGTGGATTTTGATAAAACTTTTCCAAACTGCCAAACAATTATTTTAAATCAGAATTATCGATCTACTCCTGAAATATTAAATCTTGCCAATCAAATAATTAAAAAAAATAAATTAAGAGTTGATAAAGACCTATTTACAAAAAAACCGAATGGAATTAAGGTTGTTCATTTCCACGCAAAAAATGACATTGAAGAAAGTAAATGGATAGTAAATGAAATAAAAGAAATCAGAGAGAATGATAAAATAAAACTTTCAGATTTTACAGTTTTATATCGGGCTCACCATGTATCAAGAAATATTGAACAAGCTCTTATATCAGAAAACATTCCCTATACTGTTTTTGGAGGAATTCGATTTTTTGAAAGAAAAGAGATCAAAGATGTATTGGCCTATCTCAGATTAATAGTTCTGGAAGATGACATGTCATTTTTAAGAATAATAAACTATCCGAAACGTGGATTAGGTAAAAAATATATCGAAGAAATCATTAACAAATCTGCAAATAGTGATAAAAACTTATTCAACATTCTCAATGAAAATATTGACAACAAACCATTTAACAGAGAAGGTGCAAAAGAATTCATTGACTTAATAAATGATTTCAAGGAATCAGCAAAAACAAAAAGCATTTCTGACTTAGTCAAACATATTTTAGATAAGTCGGAAATATCTAAGGAACTTAAAACAGATGGAGATGAAGAAAGACTTGAAAACATACAAGAGTTAGTTAACTCAATAATTTATCTTGAAAAAGAAAACGATGAAAAGTTGGAATTAGTTGACTATCTGCAAGAAATAGCTCTTTATACAAACAAGGATGTTATTGAGGAGGAAGATGGCAGGGTTAACCTTATGACAATTCATACTTCAAAAGGATTAGAATATCCATATGTATTTCTTTGTGGTTTTTCTGATGGCATTCTACCAAGTGCAATGTCAATTAAAGAGAGACGTAAAAGAGCAATAGAAGAAGAACGAAGGCTAACTTATGTAGCAATTACAAGAGCAGAGAAAAGTTTTTATTTAACAGAAGCAGAGGGATTTAATTATAGTACAGGAGAACAAAAATACCCGTCTCGATTCCTTTTTGATCTTAAAGAGAGTTTCTATGTTCAAAAAGGAGAAATAGACAAAATGTATATGCGAGAAGCAAAACATCACATGGCTTCTGAAAACAACAGACTTGAAGAAATAGAGATTTTCAATGTTGGTGATTTTGTTACACACCCCCTTTGGAAACTTGGAGAAATTAAAGAAGTGAATAATGATAAAGGAGAATATTCTATATTTTTTATTGAAAGTCAAGAATTAAAGCCTATAAATTTCGAATACACCCAACTAAGGAAAGAAACAGAAATATTAGAAGATACTAAATCAGTTTCGGAACAAGAAAATGAAATCAAGACAGAAATAATAGAAGAAGAAGAAATTATTGAAAGTCATCAAGGCTATGAAGAAACTACCCCCGATCCAGAAACATATTCTGGAAAAAAAGGATTTTGGAACAGGCTGAAACATAAACTGACAGAAAAGTAACTATGCATAACAGCGGCTCATAGTGCATGCCGCAAATAGTGCTATTAAGAAACGAAATGGAAAATTTAAAAATGGTGCAAATCAAGAAATATTGTAGTAATAATGCGGCACGCACCATAGCCGCAAACCGTTATGGGCAAGGCGAGAATAAAGATATTAACCAAAAATATAGTATTATGAAAAGAAATTTATTAATCATTCTTACGGTATTATTTATGTCTTCTTGCACGACATATAAAGTATTTGTTCCTGTTAATGAAAGGGCGGATATTCCTGACGGTGTGCAATACATTGTATTAAATGAAAATATTGATTCTGTTAAAAATGCGTTTAAGAATAAAGGTGTTTTAATAAAATCGATGGAAGGTGGATTTGAAACAGAAGAAATATTACTTGATGAAGGAACTCGAGCTAAATATAAAGCTCATGCATTTGATAATCAAGTGAGAATTTCCGCTTTTTGGGGAATAACTCAAAAAGTAAAAAGTCAAATGA
>JAQIDD010000323.1 GCA_027858215.1 Candidatus Delongbacteria bacterium
TTACGCTCGTATTTAAAACAGTCATTTACGAAAGTAAAATCCTTGGTTTTAAATACTTCGCAGGCCTCGAACTCAAACATTATGAACAAGACAATGATTTTATTGACGAACACTATTTATACTACGATAGAACCGCCTGTCGTCCCTGAGTGAGGATGAGGATTACAATCTCACCATCACCGATTAACGCTCTACCGCTTTTCTTCTCAGCACTTCCCTCAACCCTTTTCTGTCGTGTAATTTACAATCATCTACCGAATAAACATCATCCGTAACATAGATCATTTCTTCCATGAACTCCGGTGCACGAGTCACTCCTTCGCCTGTATTTACAAGAACAGATTCTCCATCTTTTATTAATCCCTGTTTCAATGCATTTAAAAAGCCACCCATGCATACAGCAGAAGCCGGTCCCATGGCAATGCTGGTTTCGTAAGCCATCCAGCGGGCAATGTCATTGATTTTTTCTTCTTTCATCTGTATGATACTGCCATTTGAATCCTTTACCAAATGCGATATTAAGGGATAAGTACCAGGTTTTCCTGTAGCAAGCGTCGGCACCCTTGTTTGTGGATTTTCAATGACCGGGAAATTGGTGTCCCAGCCCTCAGGAAAATTATTTTGTACAGCACGCTCCCAGGCTAATGCCATTGGAGGGCATTTGTCAGGTTGCACCAATACCTGACGTGGCATAGGATTATCATATTCAGTTCCTTTCAAATCCCGTAACGCTTTATCTATAGCTATCGGGCCGGTGCCCCCGGATAATGCCTGGACATAAACATCCGGCAATTTACCCATTTGACGTAACCACTCAAACACCATTGTTTTCTTGGACTCTACACGCAGAGGATCTACATTGCCTCCCGTCATTAAAAAGCCATGTTTTTTGGCAAACGATGCAGCAATTTCCTTGGCTTTTGCATAATCGCCCTGCACCCGGAATACCTTTTGCCCATACACATTGATCTCAGATTCAGAAGCTTTCAACGCATCAACAGGCATAAAGATATATGTGCTAATGCCCGCTTTGGACATGTATCGCGAAAATGCTGTTGCCGTATTTCCCGTGCTGGCGACAACATAATCCTTTATGCCATGTTCTTTCAAAATACTGGCTGCCAGGCTTGCTCCAATGTCCTTAAACGTCCCGGTTCCTCCATTTTTATCATTACGATACACCCACACTTCATTATGCAAACCATAAGCATCCCGGGCATATGCTTCTAAAAACTTCCATCTTTCTACTGGTATTGCTCCTTCACCAAAACTGATAATATTATCCCGTGAAATCAATGGCAGATAATCAAAATAATGCCAGAATGACTTAACCTGTTCATCTGATGATTGCAGTAGATTTTTCATGCCGGTTAAATCATCATCATAAACCGCCTCAACATGCTTACTGTTGCATTGTGGACAAACCTGATTCACATCAAACCATTCAGAAAACCCATCGAACTCCTGTCCGCATTTAACACATTGTAATGTAAATTTATTGTTTTTCATGATGCTGATTTTATTCCACTGACATGTTTTTCATTTCTCCCTTTTTGTATTCTCCGGCTTCAAGTTTATCCCTGATATTTGAAAACGCATCAAGGGTTTCCTCAACATCATCCAGTGTATGAACCGCTGTCGGGATAAGCCTTAACATAAGTGTTCCTTTGGGAACCACAGGATATACTACTATTGAACAGAAAATATTGAAATTTTCACGCAGATCAACCACAGCATTTGTACCTTCAACAACACCTCCGTCAAAAAACACAGGCGTTACAGGAGATTCGGTTTTGCCGATGTTAAAACCCCGATCTTTTAACCCTTTTTGCAGGGCTTTTGCAATTTTCCATAAATTGTCCTTATGCGATGGATCATTTTTTAACAATTCGAGGCGTTTCATAGCACCAAAAACCATTGGCATGGGTAATGATTTTGCAAAAGTCTGTGAACGCATATTATATCGCAGGTAATCCACAATGTCTTTCTCGGCAGCAACAAAAGCACCTATGCCTGCCATTGATTTTGCAAAGGTTGCAAAGTACACATCAATGCCGTCCTGCACGCCATAATGCTCTCCCGCACCTGCGCCGGTTTCACCCATCGTTCCAAAACCATGGGCATCATCAACAAGCAAACGGAAATCATGTTTTTCCTTCAATTTCACAATATCATGTAAATGACCCAAATCTCCTGCCATTCCGAAAACGCCTTCTGTGATTACAAGCACACCTCCGCCTTGTCTTTCAGCAATATCGCCCGCGCGTTTTAATTGTTTTGATAGGTTCTCTGTGTCATTATGGGGAAACACAAAACGTTTTCCCATGTGTAAACGCATGCCATCCAATATACATGCATGTGACTCTGAATCATACACAATTACATCTCGGCGATCAACAAGCGAATCAATGATGGAAACCATGCCCTGATAGCCGTAATTAAGCAAGAAGGCATCCGGTTTTTTTACAAAAGCTGCCAGTTGTCGTTCCAGTTTTTCATGGTATTTTGTATGCCCTGACATCATCCTTGCCCCCATGGGATAAGCCATTCCGTATTTTTTGGCAGCTTCTGCATCTGCCTTTCTTACATCCGGATGATTGGCAAGCCCGAGGTAATTATTCAAACTCCATGTCAGAACTTCTTTCCCGTTAAAGATCATGCGTGGTTTTATCTCTCCCTCAAGTTTTGGAAAAGTAAAATATCCATGTGCTTTTTGTTGATATTGACCCAACGGGCCTTTTTCTTTTCTTACTTTACTGAATATATCTCCCATGATTTCGTTTGGTATTTAGTTAATATTCTTTTTTAAAATCAACACACTTAATCTCTTATAAACCTGCAAATGTAATTATATATGCATTAGCTTCAAAATTGAATAAGCCTTATATCCATACGTATTAATACGTAATATCATCATTACCCAAATCTCACACTCTCACAATCATCCTCTACTATCCAACTCCAGCCATCTCATTTCTTTTTCATCCAGTTTTTCCTTCAAATCTGCATATTCATGAGTTACTTCTGTCAATTGTTTAGCATCAGCACTTCCCTGGCTCAATATAGTTTCCAATTCTGCTTTGCGTTTATTTAAGGCTTCAATTTCTTTTTCCAACGCTTCGAATTCCAGTTTTTCTTTGTACGACAACCGATACTGGTACTGTTGTTTCTTTTTTTGCGTTGGTTTCGATGTTGATTCTTGCTTTTTTGAAACTGAGCGACCTTGTTTTCTTTTTTCTGAAAGTTTTACCTTTTCTCTGTAATCAGAATAATTCCCCGGGAAATTCCAGACCTTCCCACTGCCTTCAAAAACAAACAAATGATCCACCACTTTATCCATAAAAAACCTGTCATGCGAAACAGTGACGACACTACCATCAAAACTCATCAAGTATGCTTCGAGCACCTGCAAGGTAATAATATCAAGATCATTGGTTGGTTCATCTAGGATAAGAAAATTTGGTTTCCTGATTAAGACGGAACACAGGTATAAACGCCTTTTCTCCCCGCCACTCAAACTGGATATAACCTGCTGTTGCTTCTCTAACGGAAACAAAAAATGTTTCAAAAATTGTTGTGCTGTAAATGTTCCGTTAGATCCCAAATCCACAATTTCAGCAATTTTACTGATGGCATCAATTACCCGGTCGTCATCTTTGAATGATATGCCCTCCTGCCGGTAATATCCTAATTTCACAGTACTTCCTCTCTCTATGGTTCCGGCATCAGGTTTAACCGTTCCTGCCAGCATGTCCAAAAAAGTTGTTTTGCCGGTACCATTGTCGCCAGTAATACCGATTTTCTCTCCGGGGATAAGCTTATAACTAAAATCTTCCAACAACACATTTTCCCCATAACGCTTGGAAATATGATGCAACTCAAACACTTTATTTCCCAACCTGGTGGCAGGCACATTAATTTGCAAGAATGATTCATGGGGAACCCGGGCTTTCTTTTTCAGATCATAATAATTGTGTATCCTGTATTTTGCTTTAGTCCCCCTGGCCTTTGGCATCCGGCGCATCCACTCCTCTTCAGTCTTCAATAAATTTGTCGCTTTTGCAACATTGGCAGATTCGGTTAACTTCCTCTCCCTTCGCTTTTTAAGATATCCTGAATAATTTTCATGATATACATACAAATTATTGCCTTCAAGTTCAAGTATCACATTGCAAATCCGGTCAAGAAAATACCGGTCATGTGTAACCATAAATAAGCTCTTAACTGATATTTGAAGAAACTGCTCCAGCCATTCAATCATGTTATGATCAAGGTGATTTGTAGGCTCATCAAGTAATAACAAATCTGGCTCTTCAAGTAAAACCGCTGCCAATGCCACCCGTTTTTGCTCGCCACCACTCAACAAACCAACGCGTGTTTGCGTTTGAGTAATTTTTAGATTTGTCAATACCTGTTTTACCCGTAATTCAGTGTCCCATGCATTCAAACTGTCCATTTTATTTATGCAATGCTGTAACCCGGGCTGGTCATCTTTCATGATACACTCCTGGTATTCACGTACTGCATTCATGGAAGGCGAATCCAGGCTAAAAATGGCTTCCATGACAGTCTTGTTTTCATCAAGTGTGATTTCCTGGGGCAAATACCCCACACGCACATCATTTTTTGAGCTTATTTTTCCGGTATCCGGGTTTTCTTCACCTGACAGTATTTTTAACAGTGTGGATTTTCCTGTGCCATTTTTGGCAACCATTGCAATTTTATCTCCCTGAGAAATACCAAGGGAGATCCCGTCAAAAAGCAATAAATCACCATACCGTTTACTGATGTTTTCTGCCTGCAACAAACTGATTTTACTCATCATTTTTTTCTTTGTCATTTAAAAGCTCAGGCCGTAGCTTTTTGGTTCGTTCCCATGCTTGTTTTTCTTTCCATGCATCAATCAACTTAAAATTCCCGCTTGTTAACACATCAGGGACTTTCATGCCTTTGTATTCTGCAGGCCTTGTATATACAGGCGGAGACAACAATTTATCCTGAAAAGAATCGCTCAATGCAGAAGTTTCATCAGACAGCACACCGGGTATCAACCTGACAATACCATCTACTATAACCGCAGCCGCTAACTCACCACCGGTAAGCACATAATTTCCAATGCTGATTTCTTTGGTTATCAGGCAATCCCGTATCCTTTGATCTATTCCTTTATAATGCCCACATAAAATAATAATGTTCTCATGCAAAGACATTGTGTTGGCCATGGGTTGATCAAAAAGTTCACCATCCGGAGATGTATAAATGACCTCATCATAATGCCTTTGATTTTTTAATGCCGAAATGCATTTGTCAACCGGCTCTATCATCAGCACCATACCGGCATCATTGCCATAAGTATAATCATCCACTTGCCTGTGTTTACCAAATCCGTATTCTCGCAAATCATGAAGATGAATCTCAACAAGCGATTTATCTGTCGCTCGTTTTATAATTGAATGCCTCAACGGACTTTCCAAAAGTTCAGGTAATACTGTGATAATATCTATGCGCATGACTACAGGTTGATGGTTCAAAATTAATGATTTCCCTGAACCTGTCATACATATTTTTCGTGTTTATTAAATATTCAGCACAAGTGTATTATTATTTTCCTTCGTCAATGATAAATTTAAACCTTAAAGCTTTTGAAATTCTTAAGGTTAAACCACTATGTTTAAAACTTTTTTACTAAAATTGCAGGCGTAAAACACGCTGATTATATATTAGCAACTCTCTTATGACAAATTATAAAAGTACTAGTAATGACTGAAGACCTTCAAAACAACCCTCTTAGCAGCGATGGACAATCTGAAAAGAATCCTGAACATGCGAAATCCAAAAAAGACACCGGGAATAAAACAACAGCCCCGGATGCCAAAGAACAACAAAATACCGGCAATTCCTCAGGTGACAATGAAGTAATTTCTGACCCCAAAACCAACTCAACCGACAAGCTTGATGGTTCAGAACAACCTGCTTCCGGAGACAATACAATGCATGATGACAATACAAACGCTGACACAAATCAGGATGATAATACTGAGAACATGCCTGATTTCACCAGCATGTCAAAAGACGAATTACTGCAACATCTGAAAGAATTGGTCATTGAAAAAAACATCCCCGGAACAAAAGCGCGTATTGACGCCATCAAAAATGCTTTTTATAAAACCAGGAACGCAGAAATTGCTGACCTGAAACGCTTGCATGTTGAAAGCGGAAAAGACCCCATCGAATTTGAACCACCTCATGACAAAGATGAAGTATATCTAAAAGAATTGCTTGATGATTATAAGAAGCAAAAAGCAGAATTCAACAAAAAAATTGAAAAAGAGAAAAATGCAAACCTCAATTTAAAGCAAAAAATCATTGAACAAATCAAGGTATTGGCCAATGGGGAAGAATCCCTTGATAAAACTTTTGAAGAATTTAAAAGGCTGCAGCGGGAATGGCAGAATGTTGGCAATGTTCCCAAAGAGAAAGCACGGGATCTCTGGGCATCCTATAATTTACAGGTTGAACGATTTTATGATTTCATCAAAATAAACAAGGAATTACGTGATCTGGATTTCAAAAAAAACATGGAAACCAAGATCAAGCTTTGTGAAAAAGCCGAAAAATTATTGCTGGAGACAGATATCATCAAGGCATGGAAAACCTTACAAGCCTATCATGATGAATGGCGTGAAACCGGCCCCGTTCCAAAAACACACCGCGATGAATTGTGGGAACGATTTAGCAAAACCAGTCATGAAATTAACAAAAAACATCAGGCACGGTTCCTTGAAAAAAAAGAAGAACAAAATAAAAATCTGAATGCAAAAACCGCCCTGTGTGAAAAAGCGGAAGAACTCGCCGGGATGAACATCACAACCATAGGTGAATGGAATGAAAAAACAGAGGAAATACTAAATATTCAGAAAGTCTGGAAAACCATTGGCATGGTTCCCAAAAAACACAATCAACAAATTTATGAAAGATTCAGATCTTCCTGCAATGTGTTTTTTGATAAAAAACATGAGTTTTTCAAAGAACGTCATGATCAAAAAGAAGAAAACCTCCAGAAAAAAACAGACCTGTGCATTCAGGCTGAAGCCTTAAAAAACAATACTGAGTGGAACGAAACACGGGATACGTTCATTGAGTTGCAGAAACAGTGGAAAAAAATCGGGCCCGTGCCTAAAAAGGACAGTGAAGCGATCTGGAAACGCTTCCGCAGTGCATGCGACCACTTTTTCACAGCCAGGGATGAGCATTTTAAAAACAAGACTAAAAACGAAAAAGAAAACGCTGAAGTAAAACGTAAAATCATTGAAGAAATCAAAAACTTTGAAGTTTTTGATGATAAAAATAAAAACCTTGAAGCAATACAAAATTTCCAGGCACGTTGGTCTAATGTGGGGTTTGTAACGATAAAAGAAAAAGACAAGCTCAGAAAAGATTTCAGAAAAGCAATTGATGATCTTTTTGATAAATTAAATATCTCCAAAAAGAATCTTGATCAATTGGAATTTCAAAGTGAAGTGGATGAATGGGCAGAATCAAATAACGTCAAAAAGATCGAACAAGAACAAAAGAAACTCAATCAAATAATCAAAAAGATCAAAGATGAAATTGTATTGCTTGAAAACAACATGAGTTTCTTCTCTGGCAGCAGTAGTGATAAAGTGTTGAAAGATGTAAAAAAGAAAATTGAGAAAGCCAAAAAGAACAAAGAAATTTTGTTGGAAAAAAGAAAAATCCTCGATCTTACACTTCGAAAACTAAAAAAGAATGAATAAAATAGTACCTTCAATAATCACGGGTTTATTTTTATTGGCTTGTGCTTCGGTAGTACACGCACAAACCGGCAGTATCAAAGGTTTTGTTTACGATAAAGAAACCGGGGAAGCCTGTATTTTTGCAAATGTGTTTATTGAACACACAAATTTTGGGGCTGCCACTGATGCAAACGGCTTTTTTAACATCAACAAAGTACCTGCAGGGAAACATGAACTCACCATCACCTATGTAGGTTACGACACATTACGCACCGAAATTAATGTCAAAACAAACCGTATCCATTCCGATAATTATTATTTAACGCCCTCATCTGTCGTGCTCGAAGAAGCCATCATATCTGCAGAACAAAGGGAGAAAAAAACACAGGTACGCACCTCCATTACAAAAATAGAACCCGCCCAGATAAAACGCTTGCCTACAATGGGAGCAGAACCTGATTTGGCGCAGTATTTACAGGTTGTCCCCGGTGTGATTTTTACCGGAGACCAGGGAGGTCAATTATACATCCGTGGCGGCTCTCCAATTCAGAATCTTGTACTGCTTGACGGCATGGTGATTTATAACCCGTTTCATTCCATTGGCCTGTTTTCTGTTTTTGATTCCGATCTCATTGACAATACTGATGTTTATACAGGCGGATTTTCAGCTGAATATGGCGGAAGAATTTCTTCCGTTATGGACATCAGGATGCGAAACGGAAACAAAAAACACTTTGCCGGTAAATTCAGTGTCAGTCCTTTTGGCAGCAAATTACTGGCTGAAGGCCCTTTTAAAAAATTTGAAGTGGGACAATCAAGCGCCACATACGTGTTATCTGCCAAAACATCCTATCTGAATGAAACATCCAAATACCTGTACACATACATTGATGACAGCCTCCCTTTTTCATACACTGACCTTTATGGGAAAATTTCTTACAACTCCCCCGAAGGCAGTACAATAAATTTATTTGGATTTCATTTCACAGACCAGGTTAACTACGGCGCGCTCTCCGATCTGAATTGGAACAGCTCAGGAATTGGAAGTAATTTTATTATGGTGCCCGGAGGTTCGTCAGTGATGATAAAGGCAAATCTATCTTATACGGACTACAGCATTGAACTTACCGATGCTAACAATGTTCCAAGAACCAGTGAGATCAGTGGTTTTAACGGGAGTCTGGATTTTGTGTATTTCCTGGGCAAAGATGAGTTCACCTGGGGTATTGAAACACTTGGTTTTACAACCGATTTTCAATACCAAAACAGCATTGATCGCATGATATCTCAAAAAGAAAATACCACCGAACTAGCCTCTTATGCCAATTATAAAACAAACCTTGGAGCACTTATATTAAATCCCTCATTTCGAGTTCATTATTATGCTTCTCTTAATGACGTATCATGGGAACCAAGGCTTGGCCTAAAATACAACATCAATGAAAAATTACGCCTCAAATTTGCCGGTGGTTTGTATTCTCAAAACCTGATTGCTGCCAACTCTGATCGCGATGTCGTTAATTTGTTCTACGGGTTCCTCTCCGGATCCAATAATATCCCTGATGAATTCGATGGTGAACCCGTTACACACCAACTCCAAAAATCCCAGCACTTAATTACCGGTGTTGAATATGATTTTACGCGACACTTTGACATGAACCTCGAAGGGTATTTTAAAAATTTCTCCCAGCTTACCAACATCAATAGAAATAAATTGTACGAAGACATTCCTGAAAATCATGACATTGCGGATTATTATAAAAAAGATTTTATCATCGAAGAAGGGTATGCCTACGGTGCTGATATTGTGTTTAAATACGATTATGACCGTCTTTACATCTGGGCTGTTTACGGATTGTGCTGGGTTAAACGTTACGATGGTATTGAAACCTATTCCCCTCATTTTGACCGTCGCCACAATGTGAATTTCGTAAGCTCTTACCGATTAGGCAAAGATCGGTCATGGGAAATCAGCGCCCGCTGGAACCTGGGAAGTGGGTTTCCGTTCACACAAACGCAAGGCTTTTATGAACAACTGCCACTATACCAGGGCATAAACACCAATTATTGGCAAATGAACGGCAACCTTGGCGTGTTGTATTCCGATTTGAACGAAGGAAGGTTACCATGGTATCACAGATTTGACATGAACATCAAAAAAACCTTCACTTTCAGCAAACGATCACAACTTGAGATTACAGCAAGCATAACCAATGTTTATAACCGTGATAACATTTTTTATTTTGATCGCATCAATAATGAGCAAGTAAATCAATTACCAATCATGCCAAGTCTTGGATTAAGTTTTACCTTTTAATATGTTTGTGTCGTGAATTCTACAAAGTACATATTCGTTACCGGTGGTGTTGCTTCCTCGTTAGGCAAAGGCATCATCTCTGCTTCCCTTGGAAAACTTCTCCAGGCCAGGGGATATTCTGTGACCATACAAAAACTGGATCCCTACATCAATGTGGATCCGGGAACGCTCAACCCTTATGAACATGGCGAATGCTATGTGACTGAAGATGGGGCAGAAACAGACCTTGACCTTGGCCATTACGAACGGTTTCTGAACCAACACACAAGCCAGGCTAACAATGTAACCACTGGCAGGGTATATCAAACTGTCATTGATAAAGAAAGACGTGGTGATTACCTTGGTAAAACGGTGCAGATCATTCCCCACATTACAGATGAGATCAAACGGAGAATTAAAATCCTGGGCAAAAAACACAAATACGATTTTGTCATTACCGAAATCGGCGGAACCGTTGGTGACATTGAAGCCCTGCCCTACATTGAAGCTGTCAGGCAATTGCGTTGGGAACTTCACAATCAATGTGTGAATATTCACCTTACCCTGGTACCCTTCCTGAAAGCTTCAGGCGAACACAAAACCAAACCGACACAACACTCCGTAAAAACACTGTTGGAAGAAGGTGTGCAACCGGATATTATTGTATTGAGGTCAGAAATACCACTTCACAAGGAAATCAAGAAAAAAGTAGCGCAATTTTGCAATGTTAACCCGGAGGCCGTTATAGAATCAAAAGACGTTGAATCCATTTATGAAGTACCACTGTTGATGCGCAGTGAAAAACTGGATACCATTGTACTGCAAAAACTCGGTATGGAAATCAAACGTAGTCCAAGGTTAGACGCATGGAAGAAATTTCTGCATAAATTAAAAAACCCAAAACACAATACTAACATTGCCCTTGTCGGGAAATACATCGAATTGCAAGACGCTTACAAATCCATTGATGAATCCATTATTCATGCCGGTGTAGCCAACGAAGCCAAAGTAGAGCTTAGTCATCTTCACTCCGAAGACATCAACGAACACAATTACCAGGAATCATTATCCGGGTATGATGGTATCATCATTGCTCCGGGATTTGGAAACAGGGGCATTGACGGGAAAATCCTGACAGCACGTTTTGCCCGTGAAAACAACATCCCTTTTCTTGGTATTTGCCTTGGCATGCAATGCGCTGTGATTGAATTTGCAAGAAATGTCATTGGTTTTGATAACGCCAACTCAACAGAAATTGATCACAAAACACAATACCCTGTCATTGACCTCATGGAAAATCAAAAGCAAATTACCGATAAAGGCGGGACCATGAGGCTCGGTGCTTACCCTTGTGTGTTGAAAAAAACGAGTAAATCATACATCGCTTATAAACGCATAAACATCAGCGAACGGCACAGGCACCGCTACGAATTTAATAACAACTATATCAATGATTTAAAAAATTACGGTATGATCCCGGTAGGCATCAATCCGGATACCGAACTGGTGGAAATAATGGAAATCCCTGAACACAAATGGTTTGTCGGGGTACAATTCCACCCGGAATATCAAAGCACCGTTTTAAAACCGCATCCCCTGTTTGTTAATTTTATTAAAGCAAGCCTTAAAGAGTAAATTATGGACAAACAAAGCATCATCGGATTAATTGTAATTGCTGTACTGTTGATTGGATTTAGCATTTTTACCCAGCCCAGCAAAGAAGAACGCGAAGAAAGATTAAGGAAAAGAGACTCCATCATTCAGGCAGAGCAACATGCTGATTCTCTCAAAAAAGCGGAAATGCTTGAAAAAGAAAAAATGGCCGACAGCATTGAAGAGGCAAAAGACAGCATTGGAGCACTTGAGAGCGACATCCAAACAAATACCACCGTAAATGAAGTTGTTAATGATGATGAACTCCGCAAAAATTTCGGGATAATGGCAGATGCTGCCCGTGGCACATCAAAAATCATCACCCTCGAAAACGATCGTATTAAATTAAAATTCAACACTAAGGGAGGCAAAATTCATTCTGCCGAGCTAAAAAATTACAAAACCCACAATCAGCAGGATCTTATTTTATTTGAAGGTGATACAGCAGTAAAATTTGGCTTCGAAATGTTTATTGAAAACCGTGCGATCAACACCAATAACCTGTATTTCAAATACATGGGCACAGACAGCGTTTTAAAAGCCACGGATAACAAGCCTGCAAAAGCGGTGTTTAGGCTTCAGGCAGATTCTGCCCGTTATATTGATTTTGTCTATACACTTACTGATGAGTCATGGATGGTTGATTACGATATCAGGTTTAACAACATGCATGAATTGATTGCAAGAAACATCAATTTTTTCAAACTTAAGTGGGAAGCTTACGTGCCGGGGCTTGAAAAAGGAAGGACCTGGGAAACACAAAACACCACCATCCAATACCGCTTTCAAAACGGAGATGTGGATAAACTCAAAGAAAGAAAAGATGAAGACGAAGTGACTGAACCCGGTATTATTGACTGGATTGCTTACAAACAACAATTCTTTTCAACAATCCTGATAAACGAAGAAGGATTTGATGAACCGTATTTCCATGCCAAAACCATCGAAACAGGCCCTTACATTGAAAAGTTCACTACCGAAGCCAGCCTGCCATATATGCATGAAGCTGATAAAACTTACAAGCTTAAATTTTACTTCGGCCCCAATAAATACAATACCCTTAAATCCTACGATTTGGATATGGAAGAAATCATTCCGCTGGGATGGGGAATATTTGGATGGTTCAATAAATACCTGATCATTCCGGTTTTTAACTGGCTTGGAAACTGGATCAAAAACTACGGTTTGATTATTCTTTTGCTTACCCTGATCATTAAACTGATTCTTTTCCCACTCACATACCGCTCATACATGTCCACGGCAAAAATGCGGGTACTTAAGCCTCAGATCGAAGAACTGAATAAAAAATACCCCAAAGGAAAAGAAATGGAGAAACAAAAGGCGACCATGGCCTTGTACAAAAAAGCAGGTGCCAATCCCATGGGGGGGTGTTTGCCTATGTTATTGCAGATGCCAATTCTGATTGCTTTGTTCCGCTTTTTCCCTGCATCCATTGAGTTGCGCCAAAAATCATTTTTGTGGGCACAGGATTTATCTTCTTACGACTCAATTGTTGATCTGCCGTTTAATGTTCCAATGTATGGTGATCATATTTCGTTGTTTACCCTGTTGATGGCTGTGTCAATGGTTGTGTCATCGAAACTGAACAGTTCTGCCCAGGCCGGAGGTCAAAATCAGGGAATGATGAAAATGATGACCTGGTTTATGCCGATTATGTTGTTGCTGATTTTTAATAATTATGCAGCCGGGCTGAGTTACTATTATTTCCTGGCTAACCTGATCACGATTATCCAAACCTGGGTAATCCGGAAATACATTGTTGATGACAAAGCTGTGATGGCAAAAATTGAAGCCAACAAGAAAAAACCGGCAAAAAAATCCAAATGGCAGCAAAAACTCGAGCAAGCTCAGAAACAGCAAAAACGGAAACGGTAGCCTGATATGCTCTCAATCAATAACGTAGAAATTTGCTTTGATGGCATTGACCTGTTTTCTGATGTCTCCTTTTTAATCAAACCTAAGGACAGAATTGGATTAACGGGAATGAATGGCGCCGGAAAAACCACGCTGATGAAACTAATGGCAGGTGAACTTAACCTCGCAAACGGTGAAATCAGCAAACCTGCCGATTGCAGCATTGCCTATTTACCTCAACACATTCAATTTTCTGATGCCGTTGGCACTGTCAAAGATGAAACGCTTAACGCATTTCCGGAAATATTAAGCTTGCAACATGAAATTGAACAACTCAATGAAGAACTTGTGCAACGCTCTGATTGCCATTCTGAAGAGTACCATAACATCACGATAAAACTGGCTGAATATACCGAACGGTTGAGCTTTTTAAACGCTGATACTATCCATGCCGACGTTGAACGCACCCTTACCGGTCTGGGGTTTTGTCATAAAGACTTATCACGGAACATACGTGAATTAAGTGGCGGATGGCGTATGCGGGTTGAACTGTCAAAACTTCTTTTACAACAACCTGATGTGCTTTTGTTGGATGAACCAACCAATCACCTTGATATTGAAAGCATCCAGTGGCTTGAATCTTTCCTCATAAATTATAAGGGAGCGGTTGTTATTATCTCCCACGACAGGCTTTTGCTCGATAACATTACATATCGCACACTGGAGCTGGACCAGGGAAAGTTATATGATTATCCCGTAGCTTTTTCAAAATTTCAGCAAAAGCGCGAAGAACGTGTAGAAAAACAAAAAGCTGAACGCAAAAACCAGCAAAAACAAATTGAGGAAACAGAACAATTCATTGAACGCTTCAGATACAAAGCAACAAAAGCAAAACAGGTGCAATCAAGAATAAAACAACTTGAAAAATTAAACCTTTCTGACATTGAAGAACCTGACAGCAGTACTATCCATTTCAGATTCCCGGACGCTCCCCGGAGTGGCAGTATTGTGGCAGAAGCCAAAAACCTGAGTAAAGCTTTTGATGATAACCTGGTGTTTAAACACTGCAATTTAATCATTGAACGAGGCGAAAAAGTGGCCCTGGTGGGTAAAAACGGGGAAGGAAAAACTACCTTTTCTAAAATTTTACTGGGTTTGCTTAACCCTTCCGGCGGACTTGTAAAAACAGGACATAATCTTCACATCGGGTATTATGCTCAAAATCAGGATGAATTGCTGGATAACCACAAAACCGTATTTCAAACGCTGGACGATGAAGCAAAAGGAGAAGTAAGGAAAAACATACGCACCATCCTTGGCAGTTTTTTGTTTTCCGGTGACGATATTAACAAGCCGGTATCTGTACTGTCCGGGGGCGAACGTTCCCGGCTTGCTCTTGCAAAATTATTACTGGAACCCTATAATCTTCTTGTGCTTGATGAGCCAACCAATCACCTGGATATTCAATCCAAGGATGTGCTCAAAAACGCTTTAAAATCTTACAATGGAACGTTGATAGTGGTTTCTCATGACAGGTATTTTCTTGATGGCCTTGTTGATGTCGTGTATGAATTTAGAAAACACAACATTCATCAACACCTTGGCGGAATCCATACTTTCCTTAGACACAGAAAATTGGAATCCTTAAGGGAAATAGAATCAATAAATAAAATAAAATCAAAAAACAACAACCGGGACGACAAAATGAGTGCCAATAAAGCACGCTATCTGAAACAAAAAGAACAGGAAAAAGCACGCAGAAAAATATTACGTCAAATCAAAGAAACTGAAAATAAAATTGAACAAACTGAAAACAGATTGTCTGAACTCGAACATATCCTCAGCCATCCTGAACAATTAGAAGATAGCCATCCCGAAGAATACAACAAGCTTAAAAATCAACTTGACAACCTCATGGACACATGGGAACACCTCCAACAACAACTGTAAAACACCCATCTCACAATCTCCCCATCACACCATCACAATCACCTTCTGAATTCCGAGCAAAAAATACCTGCAGATACAGAAATATTCAAGGAATCCGGAGCTGTACCTTCTCGCGGATAGCCGGGAACACTAATTTTTTCATCACATAAAGGTTCTAATGCTTGCGAAATACCCCGGCCTTCATTACCCATCAACAATAAGCCTTTATTCTTAAGTTTTTTATCATAAATCGAATCTCCATCCATATATGTTCCATACACCGTATAATTGTCAGTTGATGCACGGATTTTTTGTACTTGTAGTGCCAGATCAACATAATGCACCCGCACACGAAACAGCGACCCCATGCTGGCCTGCACTACTTTTGGATTGGTTACATCTACAGTATCTACAGAACACAACACATCTGAAATACCAAACCAATCTGCTATGCGAATTATCGTACCGAGGTTTCCGGGATCCTGTATGCAATCAAGCCCTATTGACAATATGGTTTTTAACCAGTCAACATTTAACTCCGGTTCATAATAGGGCATTACAGCAATTACATCTGCTGGATTTTTCTGACTGCTTATTTTGGCTAACTGTTTTTCACTGGCTATCTCAATTCCTTTGTATGTTTCCCATTCAGGATGTTTTTTCAACAATTGCTCATTAGCAATAATATAGTCAGGCTGATTTCCGGTTTTCAAGGCTTCATGAACAATTTTTTCTCCCTGAATAAAGTATTGTTTATGCAACAACCTGAATTTTTTCTGTTGAAGCGAACGAAATTGCTTAATTTTTGCATGTGTTAACATGTTACAATAGAATATTTATCAATAATTCAAACTTAATCTTTATTTTTGATTGCTAAATGTAAAACATTATTTTGAATATCGACATAAAACATACAGGCAAATATTTCAATACCCTTGTGGTATTGTTTGTTGTTGTATTGATCGTTTCATGCCGTTCCACCAAGCTGGTCCCGGAAGATGAATACCTGCTCAACAAACTGGAAATTAAATGCGATAACCCTAATTTTAATGAAGGCGACCTGATGCCTTCCATCAAACAAAGGCCAAACCGTAAAACCCTCGGATTATTTCGCTTTCATCTTGGTGTTTATAACCTTACACATTCAAAAGACAGTACAAAAGCTGATTCTACATGGATTAGAAGAATGGGAAAAATTGTCGGGGAACCTCCTGAAATTTACCACCCCTCTTTACGGTATAAAAGCAAGAAAAATATTGTTAATTTTCTTGAACACAGGGGATATTACAATGCTTCTGTTGAAGACACCCTGATTCCCGATGAAAAAAATCCTCAAAAAGCAAAACTGGTATTCAATGTCAACACAGGGAAACCATATTACATCAGAAACTTTACGTACAGTATTACCGACCCATTTATTAAAGATGTTGTACTGGAGGACACTTCAAAATCCCGTGTAAAAGAAGGCATGATTTTCGATTCGGAAAATTTGATGAAAGAAATGGAGCGCATCACAGGCCTCATGAAAAATCATGGTTATTATTATTTTTCCGAAGATAATATCCATTATTATGCAGATACTACGGAAACGCCTTATAAAGTTGATTTAACAATAACCATTAAAAAATCTTTTGAAGCCGAACGGTATTTCCTTGACGAAATTTTTACACCTCAAAAAATCAAAAAAGTGTATTTTTACATTAATTTCGACAGGGGAGCCTATGCAGTGAATAAAGAGCAGTACATCGAACAGCTCGACACAGTAAAAGTGGATGAATTTTATTTCCTCATAGATGGAGAAATGAAATTGAAGCCTGAAGTCATCCTCAACGAAAATTACATTAACCCCGGGGAATTATATCAACGCGAAAATGTGACGCTCACCCAGAAAAACCTGGCTGCATTAAAACAATTTAAACTGATCAACATCATATTTAAAGAAAACAAAGAAAAAGAAAAGAGTGTATGGAACGCCGAAAACCCATGGCTTGACGCCCACATTTACCTCAGTCCTTCCCTGCGGCAATCTTACTCCGTTGAAGCTGAAGGCACAAATTCAAGCGGAAATTACGGGCTGGCAGGAGTGCTGACATACAACAACCGAAACCTGTTGCATGGAGCAGAAATTTTCAGCACGAAACTTACCGGCTCATTACAATCAATGATTAGTTCTGAACAAGAAGAAAGGTTCCTTAATACGTTTGAATACGGGGCTCAATTTACATTGGATGTACCAAAATTCATGATCCCATGGCAAACTGAACGCTTCGTAAAACAATACAATCCGACAACCAATTTTAGTTTATCATTCAATCACCAAAACAGACCGGACTATACAAGGTCTCTGGGGAACACCAGCTTTGGATATTCATGGCATAGTAAAAACGATTATTACACCCATAGCCTGAATCCGATTGAATATTATACAGTTAAAATTTTTGATTTCGACCAGGTTTTTATGCAGCAAATTGATTCTCTGTACATTAAATACAGTTTCCAGGATCAGTTAATTACAGCCTCCAGTTATAACATGAGTTTTAACAATCAGAACATCAAAAAGAGCCGAAACCACTGGTTAATATGGACGAATCTGGAAACATCAGGAAATCTGTTCAGGGCATTTGCTCCCACCCTGAACCTGCCAATAAATGAAGAAAACGCTTACAGTATTTTTGATCTGCAATTTGCCCAATACATAAAAGGCGATATTGATGCCAGGTTTTATCAGGAAATAAACAGATCTAACAACTTGGTTTACAGAGTTTCTATGGGAGCAGGCATTCCTTATGGTAATTCAACACAAGGACTGCCCTTTGTAAAAAAATATTACATCGGCGGCGCCAATGACATCCGTGCCTGGCAGGTTCGTACGCTTGGCCCGGGCTCATATAATGGTGGAGCATTGTACAATCAGATAGCTGATATGAAATTACTGCTTAATTTTGAATACAGGTTCGACCTGATTGCCTTCATTGAAGGAGCTCTTTTCCTTGATGCAGGTAACATATGGGCATTAGACCCTTCTGATAACAGAGAAGGCGCCATGTTTCATCCTGCAACGTTTTATAAAGAAATTGCACTCGGAACTGGGCTCGGCTTACGTTTTGATTTTTCTTTTTTCATCCTTCGTTTTGATTTCGGAGTTCCGCTTTACGACCCTGCTTTCCCCCTTAATGAAAGATGGCTTGGAACGTTCCGGGAGTTTCAAATCAATGATTTTACCCTTAATTTCGGCATCGGATATCCGTTCTAAGGTTGTTATCCACAAAAGTAACGACAAAGTTGAGGAACTTACTCAACCCTATTGCATCAAAAAGTAACACGATCAGCAACCACCAAACCATCAACAGCCGATGACACAATTCCTCCCGAATAACCTGCACCTTCACCGGCGGGATACATGCCTTTAAAACCAATGTACTCCATGCTTTCTTTGTCACGGGGAATGCGCACCGGGGATGACGTGCGTGTCTCAACACCGACAACAATGGCTTCATTTGTCAAAAAACCCCTCAACAAACCATTGGCTCTTTTCACTCCCTTTCTAAGGGCATCAGAAATAAAATCCGGCAACCAAAAATGCAAAGGTGAAGAAACAAGTCCCGGGCTGTATGAACTTTCCGGAAGATCGGAGGACAATCGCCCTGATGTAAAATCAGACAACCGCTGTGCCGGAGCATATAAACCATTACCTCCATTTAAAAATGCCTGCTTTTCTATTATTTCCTGCAAATGCATTCCCGATAATACATTGTCATCATTTAATGCACGACACGCTTCTTCATTTGATACTCCGGTAACAAACCCGGAATTTGCCCATCTTAAATTACGTTTGGAATTTGACATGCCATTTACCACAATTGCATTCTCTTCTGTTGATGCAGGGACAATACTACCCCCGGGACACATGCAAAAAGAATATACCCCCCGGCCTCCCGTTTGTACGGCAAAATTGTATTCGGCAGGCGGAAGACCTGGATTGTGCCGGTCTTTACCATATTGTATGCTGTTGATAAGTTCCTGGGGATGCTCAACACGAACACCAACAGCAAATGACTTGGCTTCCAATGGGTATGAATTAACATCAAACCACGAATACATTTCCCTGGCTGAATGACCACTGGCCAAAATAAGTTTTTTGCCGGTAATAAAATCCCCATTCTGAAGTATGACACCGGAAAATTTGTCACTAGAAATGCGAAAACCCGTTACACGTGAATTATAATGTATCTCACCGCCTGCATCCAATATAGCGTTACGGATATTCTTGATGATATGAGGTAATTTATCTGTCCCTATGTGAGGACGTGTATTTTGTAAAATATCAACAGACGCACCATATTGATGCAATACGTTAAGAACATAGTTCCTGTCTCCCCGTTTCTTGGAACGTGTAAATAATTTGCCATCAGAATATGTACCGGCTCCGCCTTCTCCATATGCATAATTTGAATCGGGATTCACACCTGCATTTCTATGTAACGCAACAATGTCTTTTTTTCGATCTTCAACCGCTTTTCCCCGCTCAAAAATTACAGGTTTAAACCCCCGCTCTATTAATCGCAATGATGCAAACATGCCCGCCGGACCAAAACCAACAACAAAAACTTCAGGGGCATTTTCTACGTTTTGTGGTTTGAATGATTGGTATGTTTGACCGGGTAATTTATGCCTTAAACTGTATTCCAGTTTTACATTGTATAATACGTAATCTCCACGGGCATCAATCGAATATTTCAGAATTCTGAAATCTGCAATTTTATTGGGATCAATGTGGAGTTTGTTTCCAAGTATGCGTCGAAGCCATTCCGGTCGTTGAAAATCCTCCGGACGGCATTTTATACTAATTTGCTTAACCATTTTGCCTTCCATTATCTAACATCAATTATTCTACCCCCAAATACTATACTTCAACCCTGATTCCTACTCATCACTCCATGAACCAACTTATCTTATCAATCTTACCTCCTTCGAAATGAAACGAAATAATCAGCATTTTTGAATTGAGTTTTTCAAAATAGGTTGAATATTCTGTATTGTCATAATTAACGGCATTCAAAGCCCCAAAAGAACCTTTTACTTCTACAGCAAACATAAAATATTCCAAAAAGAAATCAACACCCAAACCAATTTCATAATAAGCATCCATGGGATTTAACTTAATCTTAGGGCTGTCTTCAGGATCAATTTTCTTCTGCGCAGCAAGATCATAACGAATGCTACCCCCGCCTATCAGATAAGGTCTGAAATTATTATAACGTTCCGATCTGTATTTAAATAACATGGGAAAATCTAAAAACGTGGATTCTATGCGCATAACATGTTTCTTGAAAACACCGTTTTCCAGCAATTTGTATTCCAGATCACGCTGTCCGAAATTTAACCCGGGATTAAAACGGAAATCCAAATATTGTGTTAAACGCAGGTTAGCTATCATATTAATATTGAATCCAACATAAGACCGGTTTTCCACAGCATATACCGTATCAAAAGTATAAAACTCAGCAGAGGGCTTAAGCGTAAAATCCATGAGATTCAAGCCCAGACTATAACCAAAATGTGCAGGCTGGTTATCCAGCTTTGGAAGATTCCGTGGTAACTGGCGTT
>JAQIDD010000324.1 GCA_027858215.1 Candidatus Delongbacteria bacterium
GTATATGACTGAAATATATGCCGAACAGCCAGAATCTACTTCAGGCGCATGGAATAGAATTGAATACCGTCCTTTGGAAGGTTTTGTTTTTGCGGTGACGCCTTTTAATTTCACAGCTATTGCATCCAACCTTCCAATGAGCCCGGTATTGATGGGTAATGTTGCCTTATGGAAACCATCACGTACTGCATTATTCAGCAACTGGTTTCTGATGCAGGTATATAAGGAAGCAGGTATGCCTGACGGTGTTATCAACTTCCTGCCGGGAGCCGGTTCTGCAATTGGAAAAGAAGTATTCAACAGTCCTGATCTTGCAGGAGTGAATTATACAGGTTCCACCGCAGTTTTCCAAAATTTCTGGAAAACCATCGGTCAAAACATCAATAATTATAAATCATACCCAAGAATTATTGGAGAAACCGGTGGTAAAGATTTTGTGTTTGTTCATCATTCAGCTGATGCCAAAGAAGTAGCTGTTGCTCTTGTCCGTGCTTCATATGAATACCAGGGGCAAAAATGTTCCGCCGCTTCACGTGCCTACCTGCCAAAATCTCTCTGGCCGGCCATTAAAGAACATGTTGGAGAAATGCTTGCCGAAATTAAGATGGGCGATGTCACCGATTTTTCAAATTTTGTCAATGCGGTAATTGATGAAGCATCATTTGACAATACGATGCACTACATCAACGATGCCAAAGCAAGCAAAGATGCTGAAATTGTTTTTGGTGGCAATGGTGACAAATCCAAAGGCTATTTTATTGAGCCTACTGTTATTGAAGCTAAAGACCCACACTACGTAAGCATGGAAGAGGAAATTTTTGCTCCTGTGCTGACAGTTTACATTTATGAAGATGATAAGTACGAAGAAACCCTTGAATTGTGTAACAATACTTCAGAGTACGCTTTGACCGGTGCTGTGTTTGCTCGTGATCGTGAAGCATTGCTGTTTGGTAAAGACAAACTTACATACGCAGCCGGGAATTTCTATCTGAACGATAAACCTACAGGAGCCGTAGTAGGACAGCAGCCATTTGGCGGGGCACGTGCATCAGGTACCAACGACAAAGCCGGTTCTTTCCTAAACCTGGTACGCTGGATCAATACACGCTCCATCAAAGAAGTATTGGTTCCTCCAACCGATTATAAATATCCGTTTTTAGGGTAACGGGAGACAGAAAATTATCTATTACTTAACTTTTCCAAAGTTCGAACTTTGGAAAAGTAAGGTAATATGTAGTTCTGCTCGTGCGCCAGGCAGGGGGGCGCCCAAATCAAAAAAGAGCACCCCTATAGGATGCTCTTTCTTTATTGATATGTACTAAATTACTTATGCTTCTTCGCTGCCTTCAGCACGCATAGCCATGATATCGCGGTCAAACATATAGATGTTTTTATCCCCCATAAGGTTAAGCTTATCAATGATGGCCTGCACAGAGGATTCTTCTTCCATCTGCTCATCGACAAACCATTGTATCCAGTTCAAAGCAGCATAATCTTTTCCTTTCTCAATGATTGGGATAATAGAATGTATGCTTTCGGTAACGTATTGTTCATGCTCAAGCACCTGGTCGAACATTTCGCGGATGGATTTCCATTCAGCGGGCGGTTGTTCAAAAGCAGGTATAATAGCCTTGCCACCACGTTCATTCACAAAACCGATGATTTTCAGCATGTGCATTTTTTCCTCATCTGCCTGGGCGTAGAGCCATTGTGTGATGCCATCGTAGCCTTTAGTTTCAGCCCATGAAGCCATAGCTAAATACAGATTTGATGAATATCCTTCTTTTTGGACTTGTTCATTAAGTGCGTCAATGATTGATTTTTTCATCATAATTTTTCTTTTTTTAGTTTAATTAATCATGTAACAGATTTTATCCATTTTTGTTGACAAACATGGGTTAGATTTTTTTAATCGTAAGGAAGAAAACATTCAACTCAAATTAAATCTGTTTAGGAAGTCATTGATGCAATGCGACTTAAAAAAAGTAAAGCAAGCTATTCGGTTATAAGTAGTGTTCGTCAATAAAATCATTGTCTTGTTCATAATGTTTGAGTTCGAGGCCTGCGAAGTATTTAAAACCAAGGATTTTACTTTCGTAAATGACTGTTTTAAATACGAGCGTAA
>JAQIDD010000337.1 GCA_027858215.1 Candidatus Delongbacteria bacterium
TTGCAAAAGGTGCAATTGACGGTGGAATGTCCGGGTGTTATGCGTATCCAGGCACTCCATCTACCGAAATAATGGAATATGTTCAGCAATCAAAACAAGCTGCAGATAAAAAAATTCAAAGGACTTGGTCTGCCAATGAAAAAACCGCTGTGGAAGCAGCTATTGGCATGTCATACCATGGCAGAAGAGCATTGGCATGCATGAAACACGTGGGGCTTAATGTGGCAGCAGATGCTTTTGTAAATGCATCCATCACCGGCGTAAATGGTGGCCTTGTCATTCTTGTTGCAGATGATCCCAGCATGCATTCTTCACAAAATGAACAGGATTCAAGATTCTATGGCGATTTTGCCATGATTCCTATGTTGGAGCCCACCAATCAGCAGGAAGCTTATGATATGGCTTATCATGCATTTGATTTATCTGAAAAATTCAATGTTCCTGTATTAATAAGAATAACCACACGCCTGGCACATTCACGATCCGGTGTGGAACTGCAAAAAGAAAAAACGCAAAACAAACCATCCTTGCCCGATAACCCACGGCAATTTGTGCTTTTACCTGCCATTGCAAAGAAAAATTACAAAAGACTGCTTGAATTACAACCCGCTTTAAAACAAGCCAGCGAAACATCTGATTACAATCAATTCTATGAAGGTAAGGATAAAAAACTAGGTATTATCGCCAGTGGCATTGCATACAATTATGTCATGGAAAATTATCCCGATGGGTGTCCTTACAATGTGTTGAAAATATCACAATACCCATTGCCACGCAACCACATGAACAGATTAAAAGAAGAATGCGAAGAACTCATGATTATTGAAGAAGGCTATCCATTCATTGAGAACATGGTACGTGGGTTTTATGATGATGGTATCAAAATACATGGCCGCCTCAATGGTAGCTTGCCCAGAGATGGGGAACTCAATCCCAACCTGGTAGCTGAAGCCCTGGATATTGACATACAGAAAGGAAAAGCCGTCCCAGACCTGGTAAGCCCCAGGCCTCCGGCACTATGCCAGGGATGTGGCCACCGGGATGTGTATCATGCCTTAAATGAAGCCTTAAAAGAATATGGAGAAGGACGGGTATTTTCTGACATTGGGTGTTATACACTTGGTGCTTTACCACCTTTCAATGCCATTAATTCCTGTGTTGACATGGGAGCTTCCATAACCATGGCCATTGGAGCTGCCGATGCTGGTTTGGTTCCCTCTGTTGCCGTAATCGGTGATTCCACATTTACACACAGTGGGATGACGGGCTTGTTGGATGCAGTGATTAAAGATTCACCCATCGTGGTTATCATTTCTGATAATTCAACCACAGGCATGACCGGGGGTCAAAAATCCCATGCCGAAGGGCGGCTTTTTGACATTGTTAAAGGACTAGGCGTATCCGAAGCACATGTACGTTATATGAACCCGCTGAAAAAACACCATGAAGAAAATGTTCAGATCATGAAACAAGAACTTGCATATAAAGGTGTTAGCGTCCTTATTCCACAAAGGGAATGTATTCAAACTGCAGCCAAAAGGAAACGTGCAGCTAAAAAAGCGAAAAAATAAGTTTAACACATAAAAACAATACATCATGAAACGCGATATTATTTTAGCAGGGGTTGGCGGACAGGGTATTTTAACCATTGCCGCAGCAATTGGCACTGCCGCTCTGAATAAAAACTATTTTATCAAACAAGCCGAAGTACATGGCATGAGCCAACGCGGAGGGGATGTGCAATCCAACCTGCGCATTTCCGACAAACCCATACATTCCGATTTGATAACACAGGGCGGTGCTGACATTATCCTGTCTGTGGAACCGATGGAGGCACTCAGGTACCTGCCATTCCTTAGTCAATCCGGTCATGTTATTACCAACATAAAAGCATACAAAAACATCGAAAATTACCCGGATGAAGAGGACATCATGGAAAGCATCAATCAAATAAACAATAAAGTAGCCATCAACGCTGACAAAATTGCAAAAGAAGACATTGGCTCTGCCAGGGCTTCAAACATTGTCATGCTTGGTGCTGCCGCTCCGTTCCTTGGTTTTGAACTTCAGGAGCTCGAAACAGCCATAAAACAACTTTTTGGCAGAAAGGGAGAAAAAATTGTTGATATGAACATCAG
>JAQIDD010000341.1 GCA_027858215.1 Candidatus Delongbacteria bacterium
TTTATTCGTTAACAAAATGAAAAGTACTTTCTTTTGTTAATCATCCACAATTTTAAAGATTTGCACCAAATATTCAGTTTTTTTATGGATGTATTTGTACAACCAAAACAGTCAAATCACATAAAATCAGATGGGATTCTTCAGCAAACCAACTGGTGGGCTACCATGAAATACCATCAGAGATATCATATAAAATCTTTTCGCATCTCATTAGACCAGCACAACTCCGGGAAACGATACGATGACCTGCTTGTTATGTTAAGGCACGAAAAAGCACAAAATCAATGCATGGCATATATTCCATACGGACCTGAAATTGAACCCAAAGGCGATGAAAAGGGAATGTTTCTTGAAAATTTAGCCATGAAATTAAAGCCTCGCCTGCCCGCAAATTGTGCCCTGATACGCTTTGATATCAAATGGGAGGCTCCCTGGTTCAATGACCACAACAGATACAACAACCTTCATGAGTGGAATGGTATTCCCGGTGAACATACCCAGGAACTCAGGATGAATTTCTGCACCGAACATCATAATTTATATAAAGCTCCCTCTGATGTTCTGCCCTCAAGTACTGTGTATCTTAACCTGGAAAATTCCAATCAGCAATTGTTGTACAATATGAAAGCCAAAACCCGTTATAACATACGTCTTTCAATGCGACGAAACATTCACGTCAGGGAGGCTGATGTCAACGAATTGGATACATGGAACACCCTTTATAAACTAACAGCCAAAAGAAACAATTTTTTTTGTCATCCACGTGAATTTTTTGAGTCCATGCTTTACGCCAACAAAAAAAATCAAAAATCACAAACCGGATCATGTTTACTCATTGCCGAACATCACAATGAACCACTGGCTGCCATGTGGCTGGGAATTTCAGGGACACGGGCAACCTAGCTCTATGGCGCCTCATCTTCGCATAAACGCAACCTGATGCCAACCTATGCTTTGCAATGGGCTGCCATTCAAAAAGCAAAAAAACTGGGTTGTAAATACTATGATATGTTTGGCATATCTCCCACTGACAATCCATCCCATCCAATGTATGGATTATTCAGGTTTAAAATTGGCTTTGGTGGCACCCGTTTTCTGAGGTACGGATGTTGGGATTTTCCGTTTGATCATACTTTTTATCAACATTTTCGCAGCTTTGAAATGAAAGCTTCGGGTTATCACCAGGCATAGACCAGGACAAGCTGCTTTATCAGTTTTCAAAATTTTTGCATTCATATAAATTTAAAAAATTGGCAATGTTATGATCATCATCATTGTTTGTTTTTCTATGTTATTATGCAAAGAAAGTTTATCCCCCCTTTTTGTTTTTCTATGTGAAACTAAGTGTTCTATGTGGTTACTTTCTTGTGTGTTACAAGGTCTTGAACCACATAGGAAGATAGAGCACATAGGTTTTCACATAGAACACGTGATTTTATGTTGTACTGATTAAAATTATAAAAAAATTTATGTAAGTTTGTTTCATAGAATTTAAAACATAAAACGATGAAATATCCCGAAGTCAACCTAAAAACCGCTGCTGAGCTTGGCATCAATGAAGAAGAATTCAATCTGATTCAAAAATACATGGGTCGCAAACCCAATTTTACCGAACTCAGTATATATTCCGTAATGTGGTCAGAACATGCCAGTTATAAAAATTCCATACGCTGGCTGAAAACCCTGCCACGTGAAGGCGGAAAATTGCTTACAGAAGCAGGAGAAGAAAATGCCGGACTTGTGGACATAGGCAATGATCTGGCTTGTGCATTCAAAATTGAATCACACAACCATCCCTGTGCTGTAGAACCATACCAGGGTGCTGCCACCGGTGTGGGCGGCATCAACCGTGATATTTTCACCCTCGGTGCCCGCCCCATTGCTCAGCTCAATTCTTTGCGCTTCGGCAACCTCCAAAACGACACCACAAAATGGATGATAAAAGGCGTGGTAAAAGGCATCGGCGATTACGGAAACTCGTTTGGGGTCCCCGTTGTTGGTGGTGAGGTATTTTTTGATGAATCATACAATACAAACCCCCTCGTAAATGCCATGAGTGTAGGGATATTGAAAAAAGGCAATATGGTATCAGCCATAGCAAAAGGAAAAGGCAATCCTGTTTTCATTGTTGGTTCATCCACGGGGAAAGACGGCATACATGGCGCCACTTTCGCCTCTGCCGACATCACTGAAAATTCTGCCGATGACATTCCCAGCATCCAGGTTGGGGACCCGTTCCAGGAAAAACTGCTCCTTGAAGCTTCCCTCGAACTCATTGACAGCGGTGTGGTGGTCGGCATGCAGGACATGGGTGCTGCCGGCATCATTTGCTCCACATCCGAAATGTCGGAAAAAGGCAATTCAGGTATGCGCATTGACCTTGACAAAGTACCACTCCGGCAAAAAAACATGGAAGCATGGGAAATCCTGCTTTCCGAATCGCAGGAACGCATGCTTGTGGTAATCAAAAAAGGGAAAGAAGATGTCGCCAAAAACATATTTACAAAATGGGACATCAACTGTGTTCAGATTGGTGAAGTCATTGATGAAGATAAACTCTACTTTTCATACAAAGGCAAACAAGAAGCTGAAGTGCCTGCATCCAGCCTTGTGCTTGGTGGTGGCGCACCAGTCTATGAGCGTGAATACACTGAACCGGCTTACATCGCCAAGAGCAAAGCATTTAAGATAGATGATGTGCCACAACCAAAAAATTATAAAAAAATTGCAGAATTTATCCTGGCTCAGCCCAATGTGGCATCAAAACGATGGGTGATTGAACAATACGACACCATGGTACGCACGAATAACATGAGTACCAACAAAATTTCTGACGCCGGTGTGGTTAACATCAAAGGCACCAACACAGCTTTGGCCCTGACAACAGATTGCAACAGCCGGTATGTTAAAGCCGATCCTTACATCGGCACCATGATAGCTGTGGCTGAATCAGCAAAAAATGTAGCCTGCGCAGGGGCAACACCAACAGCGATTACCAACTGCCTGAACTTTGGGTCCCCCTATAATCCCGAAGCATACTGGCAATTTGTCAAAGCGGTACAGGGCATGGGAGACGCGTGCAGGAAATTTAACACACCCGTTACCGGCGGAAACGTAAGTTTTTACAACCAGACCACCAAAAACGGCAAAACCGAACCGGTATTTCCCACCCCTACCATCGGCATGCTTGGCATCATGGAAGACAAATCATACCATACCGGACTGGGGTTCAAACATAAAGGCGACATGATTTTCCTGCTGGGGAAATCCAAAAATGACATTGCCTCATCAGAATACCTCTATCATTACCATAATATAAAAAACACACCAGCACCCTTTTTCGATCTGGATTTTGAACATAAACTCGTGCAAATCCTACAAACACTGGCAAAAGAAAACCTGGTCGAATCCATGCATGATGTTTCCGATGGCGGCCTGTTTGTAAGCCTCTCCGAATCTGCCTTTGACAACAATCTGGGCTTTGATATCACCAGCGACGCCGAAGTCAGAAAAGACGCCTTCCTGTTTGGGGAAGCGCAGGGACGTATTGTTGTCAGCGTGTATCCTGACAAAGAATCTGACTTTATTGACCTCATGATTGATAATGATTTTCCGTTTTCAACCCTTGGGCATGTTACCAAAGGTGAAATCCGTGTGGATGATGTCTCTTTTGGCTTTGTCAAAGACCTGAAAAAAATATACAACTCGGCACTGGCAAAGCAAATCAACGAAAAATAACATGAGGGAAAAACCTCCGACACATCCCGGTGATTCGGTTGACGACATATTCAGCCGCATTGCAGGCAGGTATGATTTCCTCAATCATTTTTTGTCTTGTGGGATTGATAAACTGTGGCGGCGGAAACTCAGACGCATCATAACACAACACCATCCCAATGCCCTGCTCGACATTGCTACCGGCACCGGCGATATGCTGATTCTGCTTCATGATACCGGTGTAAAACACCTGCATGGCATCGATCCCGCTCCTGCCATGCTGGAAAAAGCACAAGCAAAACTCAAAAAAAGGAACATCAGTGATGACATACAACTGCACACCGGGTATGCCGAAGATTTACCTTTTGACCCCGGCAGTTTTGATCTGGCCAACATTGTGTTTGGCATACGGAATTTTGACAACATCGAAACGTCCCTTTCAGAGATCAAACGCATTCTGAAACCAGGAGGCAGCATCACCATCATGGAATTTGATATGCCACGTAACCGGGTAATTAAACCTTTATATGTCTTTTATCTAAAACATATTATTCCAAGTTTTGGCGCGTTGATTTCCGGAAACAAAGCGGCATACAAGTACCTGGCCGAATCCATTCTCGCTTTTTCCAGGAATAGCGATGTAAATGCCAAATTAAAACAAACCGGATTTTATGACATCAAATCCGTACCCTTGTTTTTCGGCATCGCCCGCATTTACTCAGCAATCAAGCATTGATGTTTTGGCACAAGATTTTTTTTCATTTAGGCAACGGAAAACACATTGGCAGTAAGCCAAATTAAGAAAGCGGAACTTCCCGGCAGGAAGGACATATTATGTTTCCCGGACACCAATAAATTTCAAACTGTATTTTGCCGGTAATTAGTGTTCGTCAATAAAATCATTGTCTTGTTCATAATGTTTGAGTTCGAGGCCTGCGAAGTATTTAAAACCAAGGATTTTACTTTCGTAAATGACTGTTTTAAATACGAGCGTAA
>JAQIDD010000360.1 GCA_027858215.1 Candidatus Delongbacteria bacterium
TTACGCTCGTATTTAAAACAGTCATTTACGAAAGTAAAATCCTTGGTTTTAAATACTTCGCAGGCCTCGAACTCAAACATTATGAACAAGACAATGATTTTATTGACGAACACTAATTAACTTCAATGACAAGCACTAATTGATAAAATGGCTTAAATTGTTGATAAAATCCATAAAAAGACAACATTTATCATCAAAAAATCCATAATTTTTCGTACCTTTGTTTGCATTTAGAATTTAATATAAATTAATGAATTTCAAAGTAATGGAAGAAAATTTGAAAAACAAATATTCGGCGGAAAACATTCAGACACTAGAGGGATTGGAAGCTGTACGAAAACGGCCGGCGATGTATATCGGAGATATCAATGTGAAAGGATTACATCACTTGGTTTATGAAGTAATTGACAACTCTATTGATGAAGCCATTGTCGGGTATTGCGATACCATTGACGTGGTGATAAATGAAGACGGATCAATTACCATTGAAGATAACGGACGTGGGATTCCCATTGATTACCATGAAAAAGAAGGCAAATCTGCCCTTGAAGTGGTGATGACAATGTTACATGCCGGAGGCAAATTTGATAAAGATTCATACAAAGTATCCGGGGGATTACATGGGGTAGGCGTATCATGTGTAAATGCACTTGCCGAATGGTTGAAAGTGGAAGTACACCGCGATGGGAAAATTTATTTCCAGGAATATAAAATCGGAAAACCACAGTCAGAGGTAAAAGAAATAGGCACAACAGACAAACACGGTACAAGTATCACTTTTTTCCCTGACACAAGTATTTTTATTACAAAGGATTTTAAATTCGATGTACTGGGAAACCGGTTGCGCGAGCTCTCCTTTTTAAATAAGAAAATACGGTTAAACATTAAGGACCTTCGTACTACAGATGAAGAGGGAAATCATCCTGAAAAATCATATTATTCAGAAAAAGGGCTCAAAGAATTCGTAGAATTTCTTGACAGTAGCCGGGAGTCATTGATAGAAGACATCATCTACATCAGGAATGAAGATACCGATGTGCCAGTGGAAGTGGCAATGCAATACAACACATCTTACACCGAAAATGTGTTTTCTTATGTCAATAACATCAACACCATTGAAGGCGGCACGCATCTTACAGGATTCCGCCGCGGCCTGACACGCACCCTGAAAAATTACGCTGACAATTCGGGCATGTTGTCAAAACTCAAATTTGACATCGCCGGTGATGATTTCAGGGAAGGCCTTACAGCGGTGATTTCTGTAAATGTACAAGAACCACAGTTTGAAGGTCAGACCAAAACCAAACTCGGGAACTCCGAGATTGCAGGTTATGTCAATCAGGCTGTGAGCACGGCTATGAAAAATTACCTGGAAGAAAACCCCAAAGATGCCCAAACTATTGTGCAAAAAGTCATCCTGGCTGCACAGGCAAGGCATGCAGCACGCAAGGCCCGCGAACTTGTTCAGCGTAAATCTGCACTTTCGGGTGCCGGATTGCCCGGGAAGCTGGCAGATTGCTCCACCAAAGACCCTGCCTTGGCTGAACTGTTTCTTGTGGAGGGTGATTCTGCCGGTGGTACTGCAAAACAAGGACGAGACAGAACGTTTCAAGCCATCCTTCCCCTGCGCGGTAAAATTCTGAATGTGGAAAAAGCCATGCAGCACAAGGTGTTTGAAAACGAAGAAATAAAAAACATTTTCACTGCGCTGGGCATTGTCATGGGTACAGAAGAAGACAGCAAAGCCGTCAACCTGGATAAACTCCGCTATGAAAAAATCATCATCATGACCGATGCTGATGTGGATGGGAGCCATATCACAACCCTCATTATGACGTTCTTTTTCCGTTACATCAAATCACTTATCGAATACGGAAACCTGTACCTTGCCACTCCTCCCCTGTATCTTATCCGCAAAGGGAAAGTGGAAAGGTATGCCTGGAATGAAGAGGAAAGAGCAGAAATCCTGCTGGAACTGACAGGCGGTAGTGAAGCCGGCGTACACCTTCAAAGGTACAAAGGTTTGGGTGAAATGAATTCCGAGCAATTGTGGGTAACCACCATGAGTCCGGAAACAAGAAAACTACAACGGGTTAGCATCGAAAACGCTGCCGAAGCTGACAGTGTGTTTAGCATGCTTATGGGTGATGAAGTGGCTCCACGGCGTGAGTTTATTGAACAAAATGCCAAATACGCAAACATTGATGCGTAAAATTTTCAGAACTCCTGAACGGATGCTCTGCTGTTGTGATATTTATGACTGTGTTTCAGTGTCATGTCAATCCTACTATGACGCTAGTTGTTTGTTGATGATTTCCATTAACTTATTCCGTCGCAAGGGTTTGGAAATATAATCATCACATCCTGCATTCAATGCTTTCTGCTTTGCATCCGGAGACACGTATGCAGTTTGTGCAATGATAATAACATCATTGTTATCATGACGTATTTTTTTTGTGACAAGGTATCCGTCTATATCCGGAATTTTTATGTCCATCAAAACAAGGTCAATATCCGGATGTTTGCGGCTAAGCGCAAGGGCTTCCGTTCCGCTTTTGGCATGCAAAATTTCCCTGGAATAATCCCGCATAACAGCAGAAAGAAATATATCAGCAGTGGGATCATCTTCCACAATCATTGTTTTTAAATGTTGTTTGCACAATGTGATGTTGTTTGAATGCGTGATTTTTGATGTGTTATTACCATGTTGGTTATTCCGTGTTTTGAATGGAATGGTAAAGCAGAATGTTGATGCTTTCCCCGGTTCAGACTCGACATTAATCGCCCCCTGAAGCATTTCAACGTATGATTTGGCAATGGATAAGCCAAGGCCCGAACCCTGCAAGGCTTTACTATCTGGAATATCAGCCTGTGTAAACCAGCCAAATATAGCTTCCTGCCTTTCTTCAGGGATGCCGATACCGGTATCTTGCACATAAAATCTGAATTTCCCTTCTTTTACATCATAACCAAATTTCACATGTCCTTTTTCAGTGTATTTAATGGCATTTTTAATGAGATTAGTACAGATTGATATCAACTTATTTTCATCCGTGTAAAGCATTACCGGCTTATCATTTATTTCGTTGTCAAAAATAAGTTGCAATGATTTTTTTTCGGCTTCCAGCAGAAAAAAGTCGTGCAATCCCTTGATTTCATTGTGGACATCAAATTCATGACAGCGCACTTCAACTTGTCCGGTTTCAATTTTGGATATTTCAATGATGTCGTTTACTGTATTTAACATCCTTTGTCCGTTACGCTGAATGATGTCAATGTACGTTTGCACCTGTTCGCCGGTTAATTCTTCGTCTTTCAGCAAATCGGTAAACCCGAGGATGCCATTCATAGGTGTACGAATTTCGTGGCTCATGTTGGCAAGAAAAGCAGATTTTAGCTTATCACTTTCTTCAGCCCGTTCTTTGGCTTTAACCAAATCCTCGAACATTTTCTTTTTTTCTGTGATATCTTCTTTTACAGACACAAAATTGGTTACCTGATTCTGTTCATTTATAATTGGAGACAGGATTACCTGTTCCCTATATATCTCACCATTTTTCCTTTTGTTTTTGAGAATGCCGCTCCAGTCTTTCCCGGACAAAAGGTCATTATACATCTCCTTATAAAACCCGGCATCATAAAAGCCTGTGTGATATACACCGGGTGTTTTCCCGATAACCTCTTCGGGTTCATACCCGGTGATGTTGGTAAATGCCGGATTTACATATTCAATTTTGCCTGCGGCATCCGTGATTTCAATCACAACAGGGCTTTGCTTTATGGCTTTTCCCAGCAGCCGCATTTTTTCTTCTGCCTTAATCCGTTCTGAAATGTTCCTGGCCACATTTAAAATGGCCTGCTTTCCTTTGTATTTTATCAGGGCGGAACTGATTTCAACCGGAATTTTGTTTCCGTTTTTTGCAACATGAGTGGTTTGGCATACATGTATTTTGTTTTTTAATGTCTTTAGCAGGTCTTTTATATCAGGCTGTGAACCTTTTTCATAAACCAGTGAAAGCCCTTTCTCCAATAATTCTTTTCTTTTATACCCCAGCAAATCTTCAGCCCTGTCATTGACATCCAGCAATTTTCCCTCCGGTGAAATTATCCATACGGTTTCATTCATGCTATTGATCAAATCCTGATACTCATAAAGGCTGTCAAGTACCCGCTTTTCCATTTGCTCCTTTTCCCGTCTGACATTGTTTTTTTCGATTGCCTCTTTGATAGCAAAAGGAAGACGGGTGATGTTTTCTTTCAGCACATAATCATTGGCACCCGCTTTAATGCATTTTACTGCAGTTTCTTCATTGATGGTACCGGTAAGTACAATGAAAGGAATATACGGAAATTTCGAACGTGTGATTTTCAATGCTGACATCCCGTCAAACACGGGCATGGCATAATCGGAAACAACCACATCAGGGTTAAATTGATTTAATTCTTTAAGAAAAGCTGCTTCGGTTTCAACTACCCTGTATGTGAAAGGTATGTTTTCTTTTTTAATTGTACGGCATGCAAGTTCAACATCTGTCGAAAGGTCTTCGGCAAATAAAATACGTATGTTTTTTTCTTCCTGCGCCATATATCAACCTATACTGCATGATACTGAAAACCATCATCAATTGAAAACAAATGACACCAACCGGGTGTTTCTGTGATAATCCGGGGACCCAATAAAGGGTAATTAAGTTGGATTCTCATTCAATAACAACCAGTAAAGCCCCAAATTACTAACGGCTTCGACAAATTTGTCGAAATCAACAGGTTTAACGATGTAACTGTTGACTCCAAGCTTATAACTGTGAATAATATCAGACTCTTCTTTTGATGATGTCAGCATGATGACTGGAATGACCTTTGTTTTTTCATTTCCCTTGATCTTTTTCAACACTTCAAGCCCGTCAACTTTAGGGAGTTTCAGGTCTAACAGAATGATTTTTGGTTTTGCCAGCTTGTTTCTGTCAGCAAAATCGTTTTTGGCAAAAATAAAATCCAGGGCTTGTTCCCCGTCATTTACAACATAAAGTTTGTTGGTGAGTTTGTTCTTTTTAAATGCCCGCACAGCAATTTCAGCATCTTCGGGATTATCCTCGACAATAAGAATTTCTACTTCATTCATTTTTTTCATCTGTACGTAATTTTCATTTTATCGGTCAGATGCAATTTTTTCCGATATTACTTTGGTCTTATAGGTAAATCAAGCTTGCCATGCAATACAGCTTTTCAATGTTTCTTGGGTAAAGAGAAATAAAAGCTTGCTCCTTTGTTTGTTTTACCTTCTGCCCATACCCGGCCTCCGTGTTTTTTAATAATGCGCTGAACAATAGCCAGACCTACACCTGTTCCGTGGAACTCCTTCTCTGTATGTAAACGTTGAAACACGCCAAAAAGTTTCGTTTTATATTTGGGATCGAAACCGGCGCCATGATCTTTGATGCAAAAAACCGTTTCTTCTTTTTTCTGCTCTGCCCGAATTTCAATTTTTTTCACCGGGGATTTAGAGCTGTATTTAAGCGCATTGGCAATGAGATTTTGCCATACCTGTTTAATTAATCTGGCATCACATTTTGCTTTGGGTAAATCATGAATTTCCAGATCAAATTCGTCTTTTTCCTCAGCTGTAGCAATCTCATCAAAAATGGTTTTAACCGTTGTATGCATATCCACATCTGATGATGTTAATTCTGTCCTGGATACACGTGACATTGTCAACAGGTTAGAAATCAAATTATCCATTTTATTGGTATTGCTCATAATTATGTTGATGTATCTTATTCCTTCATCGTCCAGTTTTGAGGCATAATCTTCAACCAAAAAATTGGAAAATCCATTGATGGCCCTAAGTGGCGCACGCAGGTCATGCGACACCGAATAGGTAAAGGCTTCCAGTTCTTCATTGAAAAAACGCAGTTTCCGGCGTTCTTCTTTCAGGTCTGCTGTCATTTTATTCAGATCTTCTACCATATACAACATGGCTTTTTGGCTTTTGTGAAGATAAAAGATTTTCTCTTTCAATTCTACTGTGCGTTTTTCCACTTGCTTTTCAAGTCTGTTTTTCAAAAGCTTCAACTCTTTCTGTGCCACATACCGTTCAGTCAAATCGTTGAGAAAAGATATAAAACGATCATCAAAAATCTTCACTGTATCGATGTTGCAATAATGTTTTTCATTTTTTTTATTGAAAAACATGTATGTTCCCGAAGCATGGTTGTCAGCAATGGCTTTTTCAAAATGCCTGACGGAGCTTCTGTGATAAGATGAAGGCAAATGTTCATACATGTTGGTATTACAGATATCGTGTTTTTTAATGCCGGTTAAACTCGTAAATGTGTTGTTTATATCAAAGCACTTTCCTTTTGCATTGGTAACCAAAATACCATAAGGTGCATTTTCGATGTAAGATTTGAATTTGTTTCGTTCCTCTTTCAAACGCATATTCGTTTGCCGTATGGCTTTTGTTTTTACGCCGACCATGTGTCGTAAGGTAATAATCACAACAAAAGCAATCACCAACAATCCTCCAATGAGGTAAGTTATCCACATGGGAAATTTTGATGCCGGAGGCTGACCCGGAAGGCCACAATATTTATTTAATGTATTGTAATAATATGAATCCGGGGTATTGATCCAGTTTGTTAAGTGCTTATCAATAGCCTGCAGCAATTTTCCATTTTTTCCTTTAGGCGTGGCAAAATACAAGGATGCCGGACTAAAAATAATCGGTGTTTTTTTCAATCCTGCTTTTTCATAATGCATTTCTCCGAAATAATGATTTGCAATTGCAGCATCGGCCAGATCGTTGTTGACCATATTAAATCCTTCGTTGTATGATTTTACAGGAATCAGCTTGTAATGTATGTTAAATCCGCTCATCATTTGTCTGAAATTGCCTTCCTGTACAGAACCACGTAAAATAACAATACGTTTACCACTGAGGTCTGATAGTTTGACAATTTCAGATGTTGGCTTTGCATAAACCTGAGACCAACTTTCAAGCACACACGTATTATTAAAATCAAATTTTTTGCTTCTGTCAACGGTAAAAGCCACATCGGGCATCAGGTCAATCTCACCTTTTTTCAATGCATTCAAGCACCATTTCCAGTCACCTGTTTCATATTCTATGTGCCAGTTTTCCTGCCTGGCGATTTTTTCTAAAAAATCCACAAAAATACCTGCCGGCTGCCCTTTATTATTCAGGTAGACTTTAGGTTCATTCTGATAAATTCCCACTTTCACTGTATCCATATTGGCTGAAAACCCCTTGGCGGACACGAGCAGCAAAAAAGCCAAACAACAGAATTTAATTGTTTGTTTTTGAGCATATGAGGACACAGATTTTATCATAAGACACATACAATCATGCATTGCGGTTTTTCTTATAAGCGTTTAGTTCATCTCTTAACTCTTTGATTCTAAACTCCCTGTCAATGGTGGCTTTATGGAAACGTTCAAGTTCTTCAATTCTTTTTTTCAATTCTCTGGTTTGTTCGTCCACTTTGATTTGCAGATCATCTTTCAATTTATACAGTTCCTGTTCTGCTTTTTTTCTTTGAGTGATTTCTTCAATATAGCCTTCCAAAAACAATAAATTGCCCTTTTCATCATAAATACCAGTTCCACGTTCCCATACCCATTTTATTTTGTTTTCAGCTGTTTTTATCTGGTATTCTCCTTTATGTGTACTTTTCTGATCAATCGCTTCACTCCAGTCATCTTTTACCACAGTTTGATACTCACTGATTATGATATCATTGTAAGCCCGTTTATGGTTGTCAATAAGTTCCTCCGGGTCATATCCTGTAATGGCTTTGAATCCCTGGCTGATGTATAACATCGTCCAGTCAGGATCGTATTTACACCGGTATATAAAGCCGGGCAGGTTTTTAATCATCGCAGACAACTGGCGTTTTTGTTCCTGCAGGTTTTTTTCGGCTTTTATTCTTTCTGTAATGTCTTCGACCAGGCCAATGCCTGCATAATATTTTCCTTCAGCATTTTTAATGCCTTTGAAAACAATCCTGACTGGTGTGGTTTTACCTCTGGTAACAGACGTATAATTTCCTTTATAATAACCGCTTCCTTTTTCCAGGGATTTTTTCACCTGTTGTATCAATTTATTGTCTTTCAGGTCTTTGATCATATTCAATCCAATCAGCACTTCACGTGAAGACCCAATCACTTCAACAAATTTTTCGTTACATTCAGTGATGACAGCATTTTCATCGTATTGCAGTATGCCGATTGGAGATTCCTGGAAAATCATGCTGAATTTATCCCTGTCACTGCGCAATTGTTCTTCTATCTGCTTGTGTGGGGAAATATCAAGCAATGAGGCAACGCTTTTGTCCGTGCCCGGAATAACATCAATGGAAAGGCTAATATGCTTCGTATTGCCAAGCCTGTCAATAAACCGGAATTCATACTTAGTTAACGCTGCCTCCCTGTTTTTTCGTCTCAATTCATGTTGCTCCCACATTCGTTTTAAATCCCGTTCATCGACAAAATCCATCCATTTCATTTTGTTTTCTATTTCTTCTTTTGAATATCCTGACAATATGGCAAAACAATCGTTTGCCAAGAATATAATACCATCATTTTCAACTATGACAGTAGCAGTTCCTGTATTTTCAAAAACAGTACGGTATTTTTCTTCGGATTTCTGTAAGGCTTCTTTGGCAATGTGTTTCTCTGTGACATCACGGAACACCAAAACAATGGCAATCACCTTATTGTGTTGATCAAAAACGGGAGATCCTGCTTCTTCAAGATAGCATTTATTTCCATCTTTTGCATCAATAATGGTTGGTTCTTCAGAACGAACAGACTGCCCCGTTTTAAAAACCTCATCTGTTGTATTCCCCGGCTTTGCGCCGCTAACAGTATTATGAGCAGAAAATATCTCCCCGGGACTTTTGCCTTTTACCTTCTGAAATTCACATCCGGCCATTGCTTCAACCATATAATTCATGTATAACATTCCCCCTGTTATGTCAATTGCCATTACAGCGTCGTCAACGGAATTTAAAATGCTGTACACCATATCATTTGATATGTCAGGAATATTATGATCGTTATGTTGTTTTATATATTTGTCTCTTCCCTTATCAGCCATGGTTTCATGCTTTATTGCAAGTTTAACAACTCCTGTCCGGATACTTAAATCGACACCAATTTACAAAAATTAATTGATTCATAGCACATTAATCCGAATCTTTCTACCTAAGTCAAACACACTTCCTTAAATTCTGCTCAAGTTAACACAATGTTAATCAAGGTTTGTTTTTTTGGCTATTAGCATCAAAAATTGATCTTTGTAAAACAATAATAGTTCTACTGCAATAATTGTTGTATCATGAATGTTTTTATGTAGTTAATAAATTATATTTTGTAAATTTAGCCCGTTAAAAAAGTTCATAAAATCTAACTTATGAAAAAAAGCTGGTTCATTACCATCGTAATCATTTTTTTTGTTAATGGCGTTTTGTTTTCACAACAGGAAACATGGTCATTGGAACGCTGCATCCAATATGCCATTGATAACAGCATCAGTATAAAACAACAGAAACTGAATACAGATTATGAAAAAAACAATGTGCTTACAACAAAAATGTCTGTGTTGCCATCAATAAACTCCTCTGCATATCAGAGTTTTACATTTGGGCGTTCTGTTGATATGTACACAAACGAATTTTCAGAAGACAACACCAGTTCTTTAAACATGGATATTTCGGCACGGATGGATTTGTTTAACGGATTTCAGAAATACCATAAAATACAAAAATCCAAACTTAATCTTGATGCCAGCCTTAAAGACCTTGAAAAAGCAAAAAACGATATCTCCATTGCCATTGCCAATGCTTTTTTTAACGTTTTATACAACCTGGAATTGGTTGAGACCAGCCATGCCCAGGTAAGCACCACAGAAGAACAGGTATCAAACACAGAAAAATTGGTTGACGCGGGTTCGCTTGCACGCGGTAATCTACTGGAAGTAAAATCCCAGCTTGCAAATGAAGAACTTAAGCTTGTCAATGCAGAAAATGCACTTGACCTAGCCTATTTAAACCTTCAACAATTACTTGAGCTTGATACCGTTAAAAACTTCAGTATCATGGCGCCACAGATTGATGCGCTGGATGAAACACAACTGTTACCCAAGGCCTATCAGATATACCTTGAAGCCAAAATGAACATGCCTCAAATGGAAGCAGCCAGGCTTGATGTTCAAATAGCGCGGGAAGACATTGCCATTGCCAGGAGCGGCCATTATCCAAGCCTGAATTTATCAGCTTCTTATGGCTCTGGTTTCAGTGATGCACGTCAGGAAATTGATGAAATCATGCCTGCCGATCCCCTACCGATTGGATACGCTGTCAGCCAGGAAGGCGGGGGGGAAATATTTGATGTTTATCAGTACAATTTTGATTATACCTACAACACCAAGCACTTTTCAGACCAGATACGTGATAATGCCAGCACATCAATAAGCCTTGGCTTAAGCATTCCCATTTTTAACGGCTGGCAGATAAATTCGTCTGTATCCAATGCAAAAATCAGCCATCAGGCAGCCAAATACAACCTCGAAAGCACAAGGAAACAATTGCTCAAAGAAATTCAACAGGCGCACGCTGATGCCAAAGCAGCAATGAAAAAATACATTGCAACCAAAAAAGCGCTGGAAGCCATGCAGGAATCGTTTAAACATACCGAAAAAAAATTCAGCATCGGGATGGTAAATTCGCTTGAATACAACACCGCAAAAACACAGCTTAACAATACAGAATCGGAATTGTTAAGGGCAAAATATGAATTTGTTTTCAAACAAAAAATACTGGATTTTTACCGTGGAATTCCCATTACATTAAGTGAAAAATAACATGAAAAAAACACAAACTAAAAAGAAAAAAACCTGGATTCGTATTCTCATCGGATCGGCTGTCATTCTGATCGTTATTGCTGTTATTGGATCAAAAGCCGGTTGGTTTGGGCATGAAACAGGACATAAAGTCTCGTGTACAGAAGTGAGCTTACGTACTATCACTGAAACCGTGACCGCCAACGGTAAAGTACAACCGGAAACTGAAGTGAAAATCAGCCCGGATGTATCTGGAGAAATCATTAAACTTGATGTAAAAGAAGGAGACAGAGTTGAAAAAGGGGCTTTTTTACTGAAAATCAAACCGGATATTTATGAATCAAACCTGGACAGAGCCAAAGCTTCACTGAATTCGTCCAAAGCTAACCTGGCCACATCCCGCGCCAGGCTGGAACAAACCAAAGCCCAGTTTAATCAGACAAAATTAAATTTCCATCGACAGAAAAAATTGTATGAAAACGGTACCATTTCGGAATCAGAATTTGAAAATGCACAAGCCTCTTATGAAATGGGAATGGCTGATGTGAACGCTGCCGAAGAATCAGTGAAAGCAGCCGAGTTTTCTGTGCTTAGCGCTAAAGCCACTGTACAGGAAGCGGCTGAAAACCTAAGAAAAACAAGCGTGTATGCTCCCATGTCAGGCACCATTTCCATGTTGAATGTTGAACTTGGTGAACGCGTGGTGGGAACAGAAATGATGGCCGGAACTGAAATGCTCAGAATCGCGAATCTCAATGTAATGGAAGTGGTGATTGACGTCAATGAAAATGACATCATCAAGGTGGAAAAAAAGGATACCGCTGACATTGAGGTGGATGCATACTTAAACAAAAGCTTCAAAGGCCTGGTCACCGAAATTGCCAATTCTGCCACCACTTCCGGGCTTGCTGCCGACCAGGTGACAAATTTTGAGGTAAAAGTCCGGATTTTGTCATCGTCCTATAAGGATATGTTGAATGAAGTACAACAAAGTCCTTTCAGGCCTGGCATGTCTGCCACTGTGGACATCCATACAGAAACGGCATACAATACATTGGTTGTACCCATTCAATCTGTAACAGTAAGAGCAGACTCTTCAAAAATTGATAATCCGCATGCTTCAGAAAAAACAGGAGAAGAATTGGAAACGCCTTTAAAAGAAGTGGTATTTGTTTATGACGATGGTAAAGTAAAGCAAACGGATGTTAAAACAGGCATCCAGGATACTGAATTTATCCAGGTAACATCTGGATTGGAAAAAGGCCAGGAAGTAGTGAGTGCTCCTTACAGCCTGATCTCAAAAATCCTGAAAGGCGGCATGCACGTGGAAAAAGTGTACGAAACGGAATTGTACAAAACCGAGTAACTATTATGCGCATTTGGCACGATTGCACGAAAGCATACAGTCCTGATAGTCCGTAAATTTTAGAATAGAGCAATAAAATTTATACCTTTGCGTCCCCTGTGTCCCTGTCTGCCGACAGGCAGGTCTGCGGTGAACAGGTAATTTTGTTGATATACATTTATTTTTTTGTTCACCTTGATTAGTTACAAAATAAATTAGCATGCCGCGTATTTTGCACATTGAAACCTCGGGAAAATCCTGTTCTGTGGCTATTTCAAAAGCTGACAGCCTTACTGATTTCGATACCATCAGTGAAGATAAAAGCCATGCCCGGCATCTGACCCTCATGATCCAGAGGCTTTTGCATCATAACGAACTGGCATCGGAAGATTTAGATGCAGTGGCCGTAAGTGCAGGACCAGGTTCATATACCGGGTTGCGCATAGGGATTTCGGTTGCCAAAGCCATATGTTACGCATCCCCCCTTCCACTGATAACTGTTCCATCCATGGAAATTATGCTGGAACACCTGTTTACCAGCTATAATAAAACATCTGATTTTGATTTGTTTGTTCCCATGATTGATGCGCGGCGCATGGAAGTTTACCAGACATCTTACACATCAGACGGAAAAAGAATTGCTGATGTGAGTCCGCTTATTCTTGATGCAAATGCTTACCGGGATCAACTGGAAAAACACAAGATGTTGTTTTTTGGCAACGGGGCTGAAAAAGCCCAAAAAGTCATCACTCATCCCCATGCTTTTTTTATCCCTGATGTTATGCCTGATGCAACATATATGATATCCGGAGCTTTGCACTGCTACCATCATAAAAATTTTGAGGACGTAGCATATTATGAGCCGTTTTACCTGAAAGCTTTCCAGGCTACCACACCAAAAAAACTGCTTTTTTAGTGATTGGGAGTCCCCGGCTATACCTCAAATATTCGTCAAACAATACTTTTGTCAATTTTCTTTTGTCACAATTTTTGCAGAAAAACTGGCAGTAAACGTGCTCCATGAATTTTTTTAATTTTGCATCATGAAAGAAAACAAATCCTATTATATAGAAACCTTTGGTTGTCAGATGAACATTGCCGACAGTGAAGTTGTAGCTGCTGTTTTGTATGATGCAGGTTATTCACAAGTACAACAACCTGAAGCAGCTGACCTGGTTTTACTGAATACCTGTGCAGTACGTGACAATGCAGAACAACGGGTATGGAATAAATTGCAACATTTCAAAGGACTCAAAAAAAAACACAAACCCCTGAAAATAGGCATCCTGGGATGCATGGCACAGCGTGTAGGTAACGGTTTTGAACAAAGCAAAGTTGTGGATTTTATTGCCGGACCTGACAGCTACAGGAATTTACCAGAACTGATAAAACAAACATCATCAGAAGCGTTTGCTTCGGCCCTGGAATTAAGCAGAACAGAAACCTACGAAGCTTTACTGCCACGGCGTATTGATCAATCGAAGCTGAGCGGTTTTGTAAGCATCACACGGGGATGCAATAATTTCTGCTCATACTGCATTGTGCCTTATACCCGCGGACGGGAACGCAGCCGTAATCCCGGCGATGTGCTCAATGAAATAGATGACCTGCAACAAAAAGGGTATAAAGAAATTACCTTGCTGGGGCAAAACGTTAACTCGTACCACCAGGAAGAGGATGGACAATCAACAGGTTTTACCGGATTGTTAACCAGCATAGCTACACAGTTTCCTAAACTGCGCATACGTTTTACCACCTCGCATCCCAAAGACATTTCGGATGCGTTGATTGAAACCATCGCAGGGCATTCCAACATCTGCAATCACATACACCTGCCTGTACAGTCTGGGAGCAATGATGTACTTAAAATAATGAACCGTGGATACACACGCGAATGGTACCTTGACAGGATACATAAAATCAAAACAGTAATTCCGGGATGTGGTTTAAGCACCGATGTTTTTGCAGGCTTTCCCGGGGAAACTGAAGCTGATCACAAAGCAAGCATGAGTTTAATGCAACAAGTGAAATTTGATTCAGCTTTTATGTTCAGGTACTCCGAAAGGCCAGGGACTTATGCGGCAAAGCATCTGAAGGATGATGTGCCAGAAGAAACCAAAATCAGGCGCTTGAATGAACTCATCACGCTTCAAAATCAACTGTCACTGGAAAGCAACAAAAACGTAACCGGCAAACATTTTGACATTCTGATTGAAGGCAAATCAAAACGCTCCGACAAGGATGTGTTTGGCAGAACCGAAACCAATAAACTTGTTATTGTACCTGATAACAATTATAAACCGGGTAATATCATTAAAGTTATCATTGGATCATATACATCAGCAACCTTATTTGGAAAAGCAATATAAGCATGGAAAATAAAATTGAACATTTCAGACAGTACCGTGAAAAAATGAACGCAGCCATCCTGGAAAAAGACAACCTGGTGATTAAGCGTATATTTAACTTGGACACCAATGCATATCGTGAAGGCTCTCTTGATCAACAAAGCAAGGAATTAATCGGCTTGTGTACTTCGCTGGTATTGCGTTGTGATGATTGTGTAAAATATCACCTTGAACAATGTTATAAATTAAAAATTTCGACTGCAGTACTTATGGAAGCCATGGCAATAGCCAATGTAGTGGGAGGTACAATCGTTATCCCCCACCTCAGAAAGGCTGTTGAATATTGGGATATGCTTCGGAAACATTGATTTTTGGTGTAATAATTGCATTGTACCTGATTATTATTAAATTTGTTACCAATCAAAAAAAGCAGGGTTATGAAAAACATAGTTGTTTTATTGTTGCCTGTGTTATTGACGCTTAACAGCCTGGCTGAAATTACCCGCGTGGAAGGCATCTTCCAGGGTAAAAATTTGTTTGTTCAAAACTCCCTTGTCGATGATAAGAAAGGTGAATTTTGCATCAAAAGCGTGGCCATAAACGGAGAAGAAATACCCGATGAAGTTCGTTCCAGTGCTTTTGTTGTATCGCTTGACCGCATGGGCCTGGAACTCGGTGAAAAAATCACCATCGTGTTCAGACATGAAAACAATTGCGCCCCGCTGGTCATCAATCCCGAAGTGCTAAAACCACTCAGTACTTATAAGATCGCACATCATGAACTGAAAGATGGTTACCTGGTGTTTGAAACCACCAACGAATCAAGCAAACTTAGCTTTTTTGTTGAAGAATACCGGTGGGACAGATGGCTGAGCATAGATGAAATAATGGGAGAAGGAGGCCCGGGTAATAACACATACAAGGTTAAAATTTTTCCACATAAAGGGATAAACATGTATCGAATGAAACAGATTGATCACATGAACAGGGTACATTTTTCCGATACCATGGAATATCAACTTGACATCGAAACAGTAAAACTTAAGACGCCCGGCAGGGTCACCAATGAAATTGTCTTTTCAAAAGAAACCCTGTACGAATTGTATAACAGCTTTGGTGAAAGGGTCCGTTTTGGCGGTGGTGCTGTGATTGACGTCTCCGATCTGCCAAATGATTTCTACTTCCTCAGTTTTGGTAACAATGTTGTGGAAATTGAAAAACACTGATTGTCTTATTAATGCGCATAAACTGACATTGATGATTTGATTTTAAACAGGATATCATCAGTTACATCAGATGAATGTACGTACATGATACGCTATTGTCTTTACCAGATAAATCATTACAATGGATGGGATTGAAAATAAAATATTCAATAGTCGTCATGACCATGAATTTACCTCGTTAGCACTTGAAATATTCAGGTTCCAGGCCACCCGGAATCCGGTTTACCGCCAGTTTCTTTCCCATCTTAACACAAACGTTTCACAGGTTTCTGCATTGTCTGAGATTCCGTGTATGCCTGTTGATATGTTTAAAACGCATGAGGTTAAAACGGGGGTTTTCACCCCTGAAATCACATTTATCAGCAGTGGCACAGCGGGATCGGAACGGTCGGCTCATCATGTAAAAAGCACGGACTTATACCGGAAAAGTTTAACCAAAGGTTTTGAATTGTTCTATGGTGATCCTTCGCGGTATGCTGTTTTTGCCTTGCTCCCCTCCTATCTTGAACGGGAAAATGCATCCCTTGTATATATGGCAAAAACCCTGATGGAATTCAACCCAGACAATTGCGGGGGTTTTTATTTGGAACACAATGACAAACTAAACAAAGCCATTGAAGAAGCTGAAGCCAAGGATTATCAACCCCTGTTACTGGGTGTAAGTTTTGCCTTGTTAGAGATGGCCACGCATACAAACATTGACCTGACAAATACCATCATCATTGAAACCGGGGGCATGAAAGGCATGCGCAAAGAAATGATCCGCGATGAACTACATGATCGATTAAACCACACACTTCAGCCCAGGGCCATAGATTCCGAATATGGCATGACAGAGGTGTTGTCACAGGCGTATAAGAAAGGCACCGGCAATTTCCTGACGCCACCATGGTTGAAAATCTGCATCCGCGACATGCAGGACCCGTACAAATATATTCCTGAAGGCCAGCAGGGGCTTGTCAACGTCATTGATCTGGCTAACCTGTATTCCTGTGCTTTTTTGCAGACCAGCGATGTCGGCAAAATCACACCGGATGGCTTTACCATTTCGGGCAGAATGGATTTCAGTGATATCCGGGGATGCAATTTGATGGTCTAAGGCCAGGCATTTTGAAGCTATAAAATCAAAAAAAGCCATCAAGGGGCTGATGACTTTCTCTGTTGACCTGCCAGGACTCGAACCTGGAATTCAAGAACCAGAATCTTACGTGTTGCCAATTACACCACAGGTCAATGTGTTTTTAAAAAGTTGTCCGACCAGGATTCGAACCTGGAACGGCTGCACCAAAAACAGCTGTGTTGCCATTACACCATCGGACAATACGTTTCCTTTCGGAGATGCAAAAATATGCAAATTTTATGAATTCCAAAAAAAATAATGCTTCTATTTTTTTAAATTGAACAATTGTTTTGAGCCGGACTTTGCTTATGATATCATTTTGACTGTATGCTTTGCACAGTAACATAATGCATTGCGGGTTTGATCTGTAATGTACATAAGTCATAAAATATTTTCTACACTTCCTGATATTTGTTATTTTTGGGTATGGATCGGGAGAGAAATCATAACTGGCATGCATTGAAAACGTTGCCCCACAAGGAGAATCAGGTATTGTGTGAGCTGGAAACAAAAAACTTCACGTGTTATCTGCCGCAGGTTAGTTGTTTAAATGCTTCAAAAAAGCGTTATAAACGGCCTTTAATTCGCGGTTATGTAATGGTCCGGGCATGTTGGCGGGATTTTGAAAAGCTACGTTACATCCGCGGCAGCAAAGGCTTGTTAAGCATGAACGGAAAATCCGGAAAAATAACTGACAAGGAAATGGTTTTTCTCAAGCAAGTCTGCGGAGATGCATCCTATAAGCCGGAATTGGAAAATTACCGTGCAGGAGACACAGTTAAAATCCTCTCAGGTACGTTGAAAGGCTAGACCGGTGTGGTAGCTGCTAAAAAACGAAATAAAATTGGTATAGATTTGTGCCAGGGCAGATTCAGGGTATGGATAGAGGCGGGGAACACCATCTTTGAACCAGTTTAATTCGTAAACAGCCTGCGATTGCAATGAAGCTTGCCCAGTCTGGGATGTACACAGCAATTTATTGTCATGAAGACTGCACAAGCGGGACGTGATCGGTATAAAGCAACAAGGCTTTCACATATAACCGGCAAGTTTTTTTATGATTATCGCTTTCATCACTGAAGTTTTTTATTAGTTTTACATAGAATCGAATGAAACAATACTGTGTCATTATTAATTTCTGTGGTTCTTCTTGCATTTAAGGGACGAAGCGGAGCTATGTAGTGTTTGTCAACAATGTCCAATATCTGCGTTGTTGCTCACATTTTAAATCCTCGAATACGTTAGTATATTGCTGTTTAAAATTTTTACACGCTTCCGAAAAATGCAGGACAGGCTTTGATATTAAACATGCTGAAACAAACACTAGACTCTATTGACATACACTATGCGTTTTTTAAGCAATGATACAAACAGAAAAAATACTACACCGGGGTGAAGGCCGGCTAAAAGTTAATTTTGCTTATGACCGGGACTTAATACGGAAAATTAAGCATATTGACGGGGCCCGCTGGAGCCAAACGCACAAGGCCTGGCAGTGGGCTACGTCGCAGCGAATTGCTGAATCTGCGTTTGCAGGATGTGGATTCAAAGCGGCATTTATTGATCATTCGAATGAGTAAAGGGAATCGCGACATAACGATACCAATATCAGATAATGTTATAAATATGTTGCGGGATTATTATTTGTTATACCGGCCAAAAATATGGTTGTTTGAAGGTGCGACAATAGGCAGGCAATATAGTGAAACCAGCCTGGAGAAGATACGGAGTCCGTTTGATGAAATATTTTAAAACTTATTTTTATATTTGTCAATAAACCTTAACAAAAGCTGTGGATATACACCAGCAGTTAGAATATATAAGCACTTTTTGTGTGGGGATAAACGAGTTAAGCACAAATTTAAAATGAAAAATCCAATAGAAAGAAATGCACATAAATTGATAGCAATTCTGTTTGCGAATAATCCAAATGGGGAATTTTCATTTAATGGAGATAATATACAGGAACTATCTGGTTTGAAACCGATAGATATAAATAATGCAATCGACTTCTTAAGTAAAAAAGGATTAATTGAACGGTTCGACCTTGGGGAAAATCATCCTTATAATTTCAGTTCTGTCCTATTAAACGGAGAGGGTAATTATCAATATCATGAATTGAATAAAATAGATGAACCTAAAGATAATCCCAAAAACCCAAAGCCCATGAAAATATTTATAAGTCACAGTCATAATGACGTTGAAATCGCAAAATCATTAATTGAATTATTGAGAGTATCGTTAAACTTAAAATCTGAAGATATTCGTTGTACGAGTATTGATGGCTACCGATTACCTGCTGGAATTTCAACAGATGAGCAATTAAAAACAGAGATTCATGATTCAGAAGTACTAATTGGATTAATATCTCCTTCAAGCATTAGTTCATACTATGTCCTTTTTGAATTAGGTGCAAGATGGGGAGCAAATAGACCATTGATTCCCTTGATTACAAACGAACTTGGTTCTGACCTATTGAAAGGACCGCTTCAAGGTATCAATGCACTTAATACTACTTCCGAAGCTCAACTTTTTCAACTAATATCAGATTTAGAGAAACTATTGGATATTCATGCAGAGCCTGCAAATGCATATCAATCTTATGTAAGTAAATTATCTAAACTTTCATCATCGGAGTCAAGTGATAACTCCGACCAGAATAAAGGAATATCATTTGGGGCAGATAATTCATACGATGACTCTGATGAAATAATAAAGAACTATTGCAAAAATTACTGGACTGACGATTTTTCAATGCAAGTGAGTTGTATTAATGAACAAAAAGAAGCAGTTAATATTCTTAAGAAGGGCAAACCTGATGATATTACAGATGATGATTTTACAATAATAAGAAAGAAAGCTGCAGAAGATTGGCCTGATGATTTCACGATGAGAGTAAGTCAGGAACATGAGCAATTTGACGCAATTAGAAAACTTAAAAAATAAAATAAAAATCAGTGCTTAATAAATAGGAATATGAGCGGTGCGCAGCACCCAGCGAGTATTCCCGGTTGAACTAAATCCATCTCCGTAGCTATGTACTTTAAGACAGTTTTGTGAGTTTTTGGGGGAGTTAATTTGTAAACGGATCCGTGAAAATAAGAATAAAATTTGTATTGATGCTATTTTAGGGTCTTGATTTTTGATGTTTTCATTGGTGTTTTCAGGATTTGGGCAATATCAGTAAATAGCAAATAAAAAAGTGCCAGTTTTTCGCATATCTGCAAATTCTTGGTTAAGAATTAAGATATCCGATACAAGTTTGACAAAAGATGATTATCTTTGGCAGTATAAGCTATCCGCCTGTGGCGGATTTAGTTCAACACGCGGTATAAAACATTGTGGTTTAAGCGGTTATTCAAGCATTCTACCACGCATCAAGTATGGTGTATCTTGACAGGCAAGTAACCCGCAATCCCCAACGATTTCATACCGCCATACGTTGTGACGCATGACATTACAAATCAGGACTCGTAATTATAGTGACGAGGTACAGTAATAGGCAGCGGCGTCTTTTATGACGGACAGCTAGTACCGAATTCAAACTGGGCCACCTTTTATGGAAAGAAGGT
>JAQIDD010000373.1 GCA_027858215.1 Candidatus Delongbacteria bacterium
ACCATTTTGAAGAATATGCGCGTGAGTAAACAAAAGCTGCGTATGTTGCAGCAGAAGGAGTTGTGGATTATTGATGAAGTAAGTATGCTCAGGGCAGACATGACCGATGCCATTGACCTGGTGTTACGTACTATCCGCCGTCGCAGGAATGTTCCTTTTGGTGGAGTTCAGCTGTTGTTGATAGGGGATATGCAACAATTACCTCCGGTTGTAAAACACCGTGAATGGGATTACCTTGGACCTCATTACAAAAGCATGTACTTTTTTGATGCCAGGGTTTTTGATCAGAGCCAACCTGTGTTTATTGAACTTGAAAAGATTTACCGGCAACATGATCCCAAATTTATTGCCTTATTGAACAATGTACGTGATAATCTGCTGAATGCCGAAGACCTAAATTTGCTTAACAAACATTACCATCCTGATTTAACCGATGAACAAAAAAACGGAGCGGTATTATTGACAACACACAACCGAAAAGCAGATGAGCTGAACACAAAAAAACTGGAGCAACTTCCCGGCAAATTATGGCGGTACGATGCTGAAGTGAGTGGTGATTTTCCCGAACGCAATTATCCCGTTGAGGAACAATTGAAACTGAAAAAAGGGGCTCAAATCATGTTTGTCAAAAATGATTATTCAGGGGAACAACGCTATTTTAACGGGAAGATCGGGCACATAGCATCCTTAAGCAGAGAAGAAATTGTTGTTGAATTTTCTGATGGAAGTGAGCCGGTTGTGCTTGAGCCTTATACATGGGAAAACAAACGCTATAAGCTGGATAAATCATCCCAGGAAATTGAAGAAAAAATCATTGGCAGTTTCGAACAATACCCCATCCGGCTTGCCTGGGCCATCACTATACATAAAAGCCAGGGGCTGACATTTGATAAAGCCATCATTGATTTGTCACAAGCGTTTGCACCAGGACAGGCTTATGTGGCACTATCACGCTTAACCAGCCTGGATGGACTGATGCTGGCAAAACCAATGCCTGATTACACGTTGAAAACCGATAAAGCTTTATCTGATTTTATCAGGCAATCCGGAGATCCTGAGGAGCTTAAAGGCCAGTTGAAAGACAAAGCTTTTGATTATACTCAACGGTTTTTACTTCAGGTGTTTGATTTTGGAAACATCATTTACCAATTAAGTCAACATCTAAAAACCTACAAGAAGGAGAAAGGACGGTCTGAAAAACAAAAACATAAAGACTTAGCTCAATCTGCGTTGGAGTCTGTAAAAGAAATGCAGAACACGGTAATACGTTTTCAGAATCAGATAAAAAAACTGATGTATCACCGGGAGAAAGATAAACTGGCATACCTGAAAAAAGGGTAGAGGCTGCTAAACAATATTTTGAACCTAAGTTGCAGGAGCACAGTCAACATTACAACAAGAAACAAAAAGAACTTGAGCATGCAAAAGGCACAAAACAATTTCGAAATGAGCTTGAAGATATCGAAGGTTTGTTTTTCGGTAAAATGAAAAGCATGGTTAAGGCCATGTTGTTGCTGGATGCACTTATTGACGGAATCGAACCTGATGTAAAGAAAATTAAGGCAAATCAAAACAGGTTACACACAGAATACAACATGTCGAAAATCAAAAAAGAGAAAACAAAAAAGCCGGATAAAAAAGACAAAACCAAAGCAATAAAGAGCCAGTCTCCCAGTGTAGAAATAAGCCTGAATATGTACAAAGAGGGGAAAAAACCGGAAGAAATTGCATCAGAACGGGGCTTGGTACTATCCACAATAGAAGGACATCTCAGTCAGTGTGTTAGCAAAGGCCTGATTCCGGTTACGGATTTTGTCAGTGAAGCCTGCATCAAAGAAGTGGTGAAAGCTTACCATGATACAGGAAGCCCTAAGTTATCAGATATAATCAAACAACTGGATAAAAAATATTCTTATTCCGATTTGCGATTCGCATTATCAGGCTATTTTGCCGGATTGAAGAACGAATAAATCCTATCAATGCCAGAATTTTTCATAAGAGGGGAGCTTTCAAATGCACTACAACTGCTCTTCCATCAGCAAGGTGATTTTAATAATGACTCTGTTAGCGTGCCTTAAGCAGACAGCTATTGGATGCATGTCTCCCATTGGGGAGCCAGGCTAAACGAACTTAATGCGCATCTGAAGTGATTTTTGGAGCCAATAATTTGGCGCACTAAATGGTGAGCTTGACAAGCCCTCAAGAAAAAAGTAATACTTACTGTTTTTCTTTTATCAATGTATGTTTTTCCAGTGTTTTTTGAGCCGTATTTACCATGGGTGGGCCAATGAATTTTCCGTTGATCATGGCAACGCCTTTGGCATCTTTTCTTGCTTCTTCTGAAAGTTGCAAAATGTATTTTGCTTCTTCCACCTCTTTTTCTGACGGGGAAAAGTATTGATGAGCAAGATCAAGTTCCTTGTGATGTAAAACCAGCATGCCTTCAAAACCAAGATTTTTGGCAATCTGTAAATTTTTCTCAAGATCATTCAGGTCATGAATGTTTATGTGCACCGTGTCAACAGGAATTCTTCCGGTAGCTCTGGCAGCCATAGCGATCATGGAACGCGCGGTGAATATGCTGTCGCCTTTAATGTCATGAATGCCTTCCAGATCTGTAATAAAATCTTCGCAACCAAATGCAATGGCTATGACGCGGTCTGAAGCCTTGCAGATGCCTTCTGCATGAAGCACCGCAGAGGCAGTTTCAATAAGCGGAATGATTTTAAAAGTTCCTAGGGGAATGTGCTTTTCATATTCAATGGTTTCCAGTAATTTGTCAAAAAAGTAAATGTCTTCTCCTGTTTGGGATTTTGGATACATAAATCCGTCTATCCCCTGTATCGTCAACTGGTGGATGTCTTTTAATAATTCACCGCTTTCACGGTCATTGACACGGGGAAAAATAAGGTGATTCCCAAATTCACCCTTGTCAAGCATTTTTTTTATGTTATCACGGGCTGCTTGCTTATTTTCTCTGGGAAGCACTGAATCTTCAATATCAAGCAACAATACGTCTGCATTGGTTTTTACTGCCTTATTCATCAGTCGTTCGTTATGTGCTGGAACGAACATGAGACTTCTTAACAGATACTGATTTTTCATAATTCAGTGGGTTTTTTCTTTATCAATACTTTTCTTCTGAAACGCAACACGTTAATGTTGTGTTGATTGTAACCTGTGGTTTCAACATATACAATGCCCCGGTCGGGTTTTGATTTGGATTCCCTGACATCAAGAATTTCAGTACGAGCATATATCGTATCTCCGATGAATACGGGTTGCAAATGATCAATGTTTTCATACATCAGGTTGGCTATGGCTTTGCCGCTGATATCCGGAACGGTAATCCCCACAACGAGGCTAAATACCAGAGTCCCGACAACCAGGGGCTTGCCGTGTTGCTGCTTTGAAGCATAATCAACATTCGTATGAACCGGATGATGTTTCATCGTCATCATTGAAAACCGGTTGTTATCATCCTCAAAAATGGTTTTTGATGCAGCATGAAAAATGAGCTGGCCTTTTTTAAAATCGTCAAACCACAGTCCAAGCTCTTTTTTGATGATATGTTCGTCTGCCATAATGAATTTGTTTAGCATCGAAAGATATAAAACTTTATCGATTTTTCGATATTTGAACGTATTTTTGTTGTGTACATCGGAAATCCTGACTGCAAAATAGGTTGACAGGAAATATTGTTACTTTTACAACGTTATTTCAAACCTTGTTATCTGCGGAAAATGCTAAAATATTTGTTTAACAAATACAAAAACAGGTCTGATTTTACGAATAATTTCCTGATATTATTCCGTGGTACGCTTATTGCCCAGTTGATTCCCGTTTTATTGACTCCCAGATTAACCCGGGTTTATACCCCAGCAGATTTCGGAGTGTTTGAATTGTTTTTATCGGTTTCACTCATTCTTGGAGCTGTGGCGAACGGGCGGTATGAATTAGCCCTGGTGTTGCCCGATAAAAAAGAAGATGCTTGGAATTTACTGGGGCTGGGGTTTATTGTTTCATTTGCTTTTTCTCTGTTGCTGTTTATCCTGATGGGTTTCTTTGCAGATAAGGTAGCCGTCTGGCTGAACAATGCAGATATAAAGTTCTGGTTGTTTTTTGTCCCATTGGCAGTACTCATGCAGGGATGGTTTGGTTTGTTGAGGTATTACAATACCCGGCAAAAGGATTTTAAGAACATCTCTGGGGCCAACATTTCAAGATCTACTTCAAGGACAGGGTTGCAGTTGTTGATCGGGATCACAGTCAATTCCCCTGCCGGTTTGATCATTGGTCAGATTGCCGGATCTTTTACCGGGGTGGTTATGCTTCTCCGCAAAATGGATATCAAGGCTTTTTTCCGTCATCTGAATAAGCACGACATCAAGCAGCAGGCAAAAAGATACAAGCGGTTTCCGATGTTTACCATGCCGTCAACACTGGCCAATTCAGCTTCTGTGAATTTGACCGGCATACTCATTTCAGCCATGTATTCCATTGCAAGTGTCGGTTTTTATTCGCTTGCAAACAGGGTGCTCGGTATGCCCGGTACATTGATAGGAAAATCCCTTTCCAATGTGTATCACAAAGAAGCCGTTGATCACCGCAAAAAACACGGCCATGCAAAAATTGCTTTTAAAAGCACCTTAAAAAAACTTTTACTCATCGCTTTTCCATTGTTTTTGCTGATTTTCCTGTTTGCAGAGGATATTTTTGCTGTGGTATTTGGTGAAGAATGGCGTGTGGCCGGTAAGTATGCCCGTATTTTGATTCCTTTGTTTTTCATACGGCTGATTGTGGCGCCTGTGTCCGTAACCCTGTCGGTTTTTGAGAGGCAACACATTTCATTATTCTGGCAGCTGGGATTGTTGTTTTTAAGCCTTACCGTTTTTACCATTGCCTGGATCGTAAGCTGGCCGGTTGAAACATTTCTCATTTGCTTTGCTTCAGTGCTGTTTTTTTATTATATAATTTTTATTTTTATTCTTTGGAAAGTGGCAAGTAATAAATTATAACCGTGGTATGTGTGCTATGATCACAAAAGAAGACCTGATACAAGACATAAAAAACCTGGGTGTCAAACCAGGAGATATACTGCATCTGAAAGTGTCCATGCGCTCTGTCGGGAAAGTGGAAGGAGGCCCAAAAGCATTGCTGGATGCCTTGCTTGAGGCTGTTGGAAAGGAGGGAACCCTGGTTTCAGATGCCTTTATCAATGCCTGTCCTTTGCCGCTGAATGAAGAACAAAAAAAGTGCATTGCTGACCAACACACACCCTCATATGCAGGTGCTTTTGCCAATGCGATGATACAGCATCCTCATATGAAACGCAGTAAGCATCCGATACAGAAATATGCAGCCATTGGCAAGCATGCAGAGCAATTGTGTAACAAGCATACACCTGAGTCGGGTGGGTATGACCTGTTGCATGAAATGGCAAAGCAGGGAGCCAAAAACCTGACCATAGGAAAAAAGGTTGCCGGTGTCGGCACAACGCATGTTGCCATTGATTTGCTTGGATTCAGACGTAAACAAATGAATAAAGGCGTTTTGTACAAAGATGAAAATGGTAACACAAAACTGGCAAAAGTGAATTGGAACGGTGGTTGCGCTGCCGGGTTTCCCAAATTCATCCCTCATTACCGGCAAAGTGGTGGTGTGATTGGAGAAGGGCCCGTAGGCCAGGCAACCGGTTTGCTAACATCCATGAAGCGTACACTGGAAATAGAAATGGATATTCTCAGGGAGAATCCCCGGTTTTTCTTTTGCGATGATAAAGCGTGTTACTCCTGCCAGATGACCTGGGAACATTCCCCTAAAAATCCCTTATCTTTTTATCCAAGATGGTTACTGAGAAACATGAACTCCTTGTCTTTTTCACGCATAAAAAGGCTTTTGAAAACAACAAAAAACACTGAAAAACATGCTTGACATTTATATCCCTGAGCATTTCTACCAGGAAAAAAAATATACCATGTATGTTCTGACCGAAGTGTTGTTGAAACTTCCTGTACAATTTATCATGAGTAACGATTAGTATTTGCACATTTCAGTGCCGGGAAAAGGTGATATTGCGATAAAAGATGGTTTCTTTTCCGGATTTGACAACGACGTGTCCTATTTGAAAGCATCCAGTCTTCCTTCATTGCCCATGTTTCTGTCACATGAATTTACCACAGATTAAACCCTGCCTTTCTTTTTTGGCAACGATAAGCTTTAAAAAAATGGGAATAAGGTAATTATTTATGCTGATGTTGTTTCCACGGTATTTTTTCTGTTGTCAAGATGGGAGGAATATGTGCGACCGGAAAGGGATAAATTCATGCGTTTCCCGGGGCATTTATCGTTTTTGCAAAGGCATAAATTGCATTACCGTCCCATCGTCAATGAAACCTCTTTTTTTCTGCTTAAGGTTTTGAAATCCATTGGTTTTGCTTATGATGATTCATTATTGCCGCATTTTGAAATCAAACCAACGCACGATGTGGATCACATACTGCGCTTTAAGGGATTGAAAAAAACACTTAAAACCATAGCGGGTGATATGGTGTTGAGGAAAAACCCCGGCGAAATGATGCGAAGTATCAAGCAAGCCGGAAATGTACGCAGAGGCAGGCAGGCCGACCCTTTTGATTGTTTTGATTCCATGATGCATATGGCTGAAAAAAACAACCTGCGTTCGACTTTCTATTTTATTCCTGCTATCCGGGGTGAAGCTGATTTTCATTACGATATACATTCGGATGTCATTAAAAACAAGATTGACAGAATTGCGAAACGCGGGCACAACATTGGCATACATGCTTCAAGGAATGCAGCTGGCAATCCGGAGCAGTTCGGTGAAGAACTATCTCGTCTCAATGATATTGCAGGTAATATAAGTGAAGGGCGTCACCATTATTTGTTCTTTAAGATACCTGAAACCTGGCAGATGTGGAACGATGCCGGGCTAAAAAGGGATTTAAGCATGTGTTATGAAAATGATGGTGGATTTAGATGTGGTATAGCGTCGGAATTTCCTGTTTATGATGTGATTAACAGAAAACAGTTGAAGCTGTACGAACAGCCAACCATTGTTATGGAACAGGCCTTAAAACGTAGCAGCCATGGATTAAATGATTTTCGAGAAAGGTTTCTGACTCTGAAATCCACCGTGAAAAAATACCATGGTCAGTTTGTGTTTTTATGGCATCAGGATAATTTTAAACGATACGAATGGAGGGATTATGAGCATATCTATCCCGGAATATTAAAGCAATAGATGAATGTAATTTTTTACATATATCTGTTTTCAGGTATCCTGAAAGTGATCATGAAATTTTATGGCATCCATCTGCCCATCGATTTAACGGCATTGACAGGTGCTGTTCTGTCAATTGATGTGCTTTATCATCTTTTAAAAAGAGCCATTTCCGGCTCGCCATTCCACAAATCGGTATTGTACCCTTTGATTATGCTTCTGGTTTTTACTGGCTGGATGGTTTTCACCCTTGCTTACACCCCTTCAGAATCTTACAGTAAAGCTAAATTGTTTTATTTCGCAACGAACATCGTGGCCTTTGCTTACCCTTTATTTCATGTAAAAATCAACATCAACAAAATGCTAAGGTATTTTGTGTTGGGTTTTGCCATCATCACCTTTTGGTATGTGCCCATATTAGTCCATTACATCAACACTCCCGAATTGCATGCTTTACAGCGATACAACAGTGTTTTTAATTTATACCTGGTTATCGGTTTATACAGTGGTTTTTCTGTTATTTTGCTGGCAATCCGCCCCAAACTTTTTAAATATGCTTTGTTCAGGGCTTTTTTGCTGATATTTCTTCTCATCAGCTTGTTCCTTTCCGGGGCAAGGGCATCCATCATAATAACCTTGTTGTTGCTACTTGTGATATTATTTGAACGTGCCTTTGTGTTTTTCATCAATGCAGGTAAGATGAATCAAAGTAAGATGGTTATGAATGGCTTTTTGACACTCTTTATCATAACCGGGATTTTGGTTGTAAGCGTTTTGTTTTCAGGCAAAATTAATACCTTGGCAAGCCGCAGTGTAAAACGTTTTGATATACTTGTAAACTCATTAAATATTGCGACTCCTGAAAACAAACGTTTTGAGCAATTGGAATTCAGCCTGGACAAAATAAATGAATCCGCTTCAAGTGTTGTTCATGGTTATGGCATAGGAAGTTATGGTGTTATCGAATCTGGAAAAGATGCAAGGGCTTATCCGCATAATTTTATTCTTGAAATTTATATATAAAAAACCAATTAGATTTTTTGGATAAAAACATATTTGTTTGTATAATTTCTAATAATGGACCCTTTGAAAT
>JAQIDD010000006.1 GCA_027858215.1 Candidatus Delongbacteria bacterium
CCCCGGCGTTTGCCTTTTTTTGTAATTTCCCGAAAGGCATAAAGGAACCTTATCACCGTTACCTTGAAAATCAGATACGGAAAGAATTTGATTTTACCGGTGTGCCGCTAAAAATTTTCTTTCGGAAAAAATAAGGGATGTTGGGTGGTTTTTCTACACCTGCCTGAGGTGCCTGTCGGAATTCAGGAATGTACACAAAACTTAACCCTTGATAAACATCAGCTCAGTTGCATTGTATTTCATTTCGGTAAGTTGAATTACTAAAATTACATGTCTGTAATTGGATATATAGAGTGTAAAATATAATAGAAAATCCAAATAAAAATTATCAATGTTTTATAAAATGTAAACTGAGAATAAATATTACATTAAAATACCAAAATAAGCAAAATCATTCAAAATAAATTATCTTATGTTAAATTAAAAGCTTATGAAAATCAGATATAAAATCGTTCGTAACGGTTAAGAACGGTTATTAACTGTTACGAACGGCTAATATTTAAAATAATAAATCACAATATGAATATAAGTAAAATACAGAAAACGAAATTTGTTTTTTGCAGCCTGATGAAGAGCAGCATCGCCAATGGTAGATTCAGGCCGCCCGCCTGCCGCCTGCCTGTCGGTAGAAAGGAACAGGCAGGTAGGCAGAGATCTTTTAAATAGTGGCAAAAAATTACCCGCTGCCCTGAAAGAAATGAAATTGTCAAAAAAATAAGGGATTATCAGTTTTTTATTTCATAGTTTTTTGTTATCTTTAGGCTTCATTAAAAATTATAGGATATGTTTAAGAAAAGTGTATACATAGAGCGTCGCAACAAGCTCAAAAAATTAGTTAACAGCGGGATAATCCTCATTCCCGGAAACAACGAATCACCAATGAATTATCCGGCAAACGGATATCATTTCCGGCAGGACAGTAATTTTTTGTATTTTTTCGGACAGGATATCCCCGGTATGGCAGGAGTAATTGATGTTGATAATGATACAGAATATATTTTTGCCGATGATGTGGATATTGATGATATCATCTGGATGGGGCCTCAGCCAACAGTAAAAGCCCTTGCTTCTGAAGTTGGTGTTGAAAACAGCAGGAAATTCGGCGACCTTGCTGATTTTCTGAAAAGTGCAAAAGCGAAAAAGCGTACCATTCATTTTCCACCCCTGTATCGTAATGATCATATGATATACTTTAATAATGTTCTGGGAATCCCTTTTAACGGGATGAATAAATACGCATCTGAAGCACTTATTAAAGCCATTGTGGAATTGCGCAGCATCAAAGACCAGTATGAAATTGCAGAACTTGACAAAGCCTGTGATATTGGTTACATGATGCATACCGAAGCTATGCGTATGGCTCAGTCCGGTGTGGGGGAACGTGAAGTGGCAGGCCGTATGGAAGGCATTTCGTTGTCTCACGGTGGTGTGCCATCGTTTCCGATTATCCTTTCTGTAAACGGACAGACACTGCACAATCACTATCACGGTAATGTAATGCAGGAAGGCAACCTGATGTTAGCCGATGCAGGGTGTGAAACAACCATGCATTACCCGTCTGATCATACACGGACAACCCCGGTAGGTGGTAAGTTTACACAAAAACAAAAAGAAATTTATCAGATCGTACTGGATTCCAACAATTATGCTGCTGAAATCATGAAACCCGGTGTAACCAATTTGTGGGTACATATGAAAGCTGCAGAAGTGCTTGTCAAAGGGCTGAAAGACCTCGGCATCATGAAAGGAGACCCGGAAGAAGCGGTCACTACAGGAGCTTATGCCTTGTTTCAGCCTCATGGCCTTGGCCACATGATTGGCTTGGATGTGCATGATATGGAAGGCCTCGGAGAAAATTATGTGGGATACGACGAAAAAACAAAACGCCCTGAAATTTTTGGTTTAGCAGCCCTCAGACTTGGCAGGGAGCTTCAACCCGGGTTTGTGCTGTCGAATGAGCCTGGATGTTATTTTATCCCCGAGCTGATTGAATTGTGGAAGCGAGATAAAAAACACTCAGCATTTATCAATTACGATAAATTGGATGATTATGTGGATTTTGGCGGGATACGGATTGAAGATGATATCCTCATTACCGACAAAGGGAGCCGTCTGCTTGGACAGAAGCGTATTCCCGTTACCCCTGATGAAGTAGAACAAACCTGCCAGGGTATGCGTTAATGTAAATGTGCTTATCATTTTATAAATACATAATGTGAAATATTAACATAAAAAATTTAAGCTTATGAACTATAATGATATTGTAAAATTACTTGGAGACAAAGCGAATTATTTACTGGATTACAAAGCAAAAGGTTTTGATAAAAGCCGTTTGCATGTTCCCGGTCCTGATTTTGTTGACCGTGTGTGGTATCACTCAAACCGCAATCCACAGGTATTGCGCAATATGCAATTGCTTTTTGACCAGGGACGGCTCGGAGGAACTGGATATTTGTCTATTTTGCCGGTAGATCAGGGTGTAGAACACACCGCAGGCGCTTCTTTTGCTCCAAACCCCGATTATTTTGACCCCGAAAACATCATCAAACTGGCTATGGAAGGTGGCACAAATGCTGTAGCTTCAACCGTGGGTGTGCTCGGCAGCATGGCCAGAAAGTATGCACACAAAATCCCGTTCATTGTAAAAATCAACCACAATGAATTGTTGTCGTATCCCAATGCTTACGACCAGATTTTGTTCAGCTCGGTTGAAGAAGCATGGGAAATGGGTGCTGTTGGTGTTGGTGCTACTATATATTTTGGTTCTGAAGAATCCAATCGCCAAATCATCGAAATTGCCAGTGCTTTTGAGAGAGCTCATGAACTGGGAATGGTTACTATTTTGTGGTGTTACCTGAGAAATAATGATTTTAAAGTCGATGGCAAAGATTACCATACCTCATCTGATATGACCGGACAGGCCAACCATTTGGGTGCAACCATACAGGCGGATATCATCAAACAAAAACAACCGACCCTCAACGGTGGATTTAAAAAGATAAATTTTAGTAAAATAAATGAAAAGATGTACACCGAGCTCAACACCGACCATCCCATTGACCTGACACGTTACCAGGTAGCCAACGGGTACATGGGACGTGCCGGACTAATCAACTCAGGTGGTGCATCCAAAGGCGATTCTGACCTGCAGGAAGCTGTAATGACGGCTGTCATAAACAAACGTGCCGGCGGTATGGGAATGATTACAGGCAGAAAAGCTTTCCAGAAACCACTCAAAGAAGGTGTTGAACTGCTGCACGCAGTACAGGATATTTACCTGGCAAAAGAGATTACCTTGGCGTAATGCAGGCAAAGTATATTATTGCGATAACTATTTATTTGAAAACCTTTTCCAGAGTTTGAACTTTGGAGAAGGTTTTTTGTGATTACACCCTCAGCAAAAAAATCCTGCACAAACGTTTATATTGCCATGTATGGGAGTGGCGTTCGGATAATTCAATGGCAAACGCGTGCGTATCTGGTGTAGTTTTGGTTCTGACGAAAGCCACAACCAGGCGGTGGGCAGCTTTGTGTATGTTGGGTTTTATAAAATATTGTGAAGCAATATGAAAATTATAGGCACTAGCCTGTTTATACAGGAACCCTTTGTCCATAAATGGATAAATGAGCCATAACACCCCATCAGGATGCAGGTATGTGTTGGCAAATTCAAAAATGGAAGTAAGCGGCAAGGATTCAGCGTGCTTGCTTTGTTTGCGTGTGCTGCTTGTGGGATGCAGTGCATTCCGGTAAAACGGGGGATTGCTGATGATGCCGTGATATTGTCCATTGTCATAATCCTGAAGGCTGGTATGTAAAACCTTGATGCGTTTGTTCCACGGGCTGGCATCAATGTTCTCACGGGCTTGTTTTGCTGAATGCTTATCAACATCAATGGCATCAATGCTGAGGTTGGGATAGCGCTGAGCCAGCATCAGTGATATTAAGCCGGAACCGCAGCCAACATCCAGCACCCTGCCCTGGCCTGGAAATGTTGCCATGCTGCCAAGCAGCACCCCGTCTGTGCCCACCTGCATGCCGGATTTATCGTGCTTAACACTGAATTGTTTAAAGTGAAATACCGTTTGTTTCATCAGTGATGATTTTGCATGCAAAGATAAGCGAAAATTTTTCGGTGGGGCGGTAGCTTAAATAACCCCGTTAGGGGTGGCATATTGGCAACCCCGGGTATAAGCTTGTCCGGCGTAGTAAAACGAAGACGGAAAGCGGAACCCTGGGGTTACATTACCAAATTAAATGATATCCGTGGATATTACCCACCTGCTATCTTCCACTCCCGACTCCCATCTTCGGACTTCCGTCTCCGGTCTCCTTCCCAATTTTCTTTAACCAATCAAAACCCTATCTTTGAACCACATTATGGATTCAATCATTTTCATCAAAGGCATACTGATTGGCATTGCTGTATCTGTTCCGCTTGGCCCTATGGCGATGATGGTGGTTACACGCACCCTGAATCAAAGCAGAAAAACAGGTTTCTTCAGTGGGCTTGGGGTAGCCACCGCGGATACCATGTTTGCCATTGTTGCCATTTTTGGATTGAGTGCCATCATTGATTTTTTCTTTGAATATGAACTGGTGTTTAAGCTCATTGCTGCAGCTATTTTGATATTTCTGGGCATTCGGTTATTTACAAAAAACCCCGCTGTTGAACGCAGAAAAGCTAGGGCCATCCAACCCCGTAAGGCATGGAGTAATTACACCTCCATGGTGTTGTTTACCCTGTCAAATCCGGCTTTTGTTCTTGTGCACGGTGGTCTTTTAGCTGCTTTTGGCTTGATAACAAAAGACATGCATTTTAATAATACTTTACTCCTGGTCATTGGTGTGGTATCAGGGGCCGTGTTATGGTGGTTTTTCCTCACATGGATATTGTCCCGCTTCGGTAAAAAACTCAGCTTGCGGCATCTGTTGTGGGTAAATAAAATAGCTGGAATCGTAATTCTGATTTTCGGTTTGATGGTGTTGATGTCCACAACATCCTTGAAGCTGCCTGTGTAATAAAATAGCTTGAGCTAACAGGCATGAAAAATCCGGCTTTACAACAACATGTATTTTGAAATGCATTTTGTGATGGCTATTTTTACAAAAAAATTGCAACATGAACTGGATTGATCTGAGCATTTTCATTGTGTACATGGTAGCCTTGATAGGCATTGGGTATTATTTTTTGAAAAGGAACAAATCCACCGATGATTATTATGTTGGCGGACGCAACATGGGGCCATGGCATGTCGGATTATCGGTTGTTGCCACAGATGTGGGCGGTGGATTTAGCATTGGCCTGGGTGGCCTGGGTTTTGCCATAGGAATTTCAGGTTCATGGATGTTGTTTACAGGACTGCTCGGTGCCTGGCTGGCTGCTGTTTTTCTTGTGCCGCTGGTTTATAAAGTTGGCCTCAAACACAACTTTCATACCTTTCCCCAAATGTTGAATTTTTTCTACGATAAACGCGTGGCTATGCTGGCCGGGATTATATCCGGCATTGGATACATCGGGTTTTCAAGTTCTCAGATCCTGGCAGGAGGTAAATTGGCCTCAGCAACATTTATTGATCTGAACCTGACCTGGGCATTGATAATCATGGGGGCTATAGCTGTGGTTTATACTGTGATGGGCGGATTAAAAGCTGTAATTTATACCGATACGGTGCAATGGATAGTCCTTATTTTGGGATTGACGCTGATAGGGATACCCATTGGATACCACGCTGTTGGTGGAATGAGTGAAATACGGGAAGTGTTGCCTGCTGAATTTCTGCAGTTTGACAACATTACCTGGCAGCGTGCTGTCAAATGGCTGGTTACCATTTTGCCGATTTGGTTTGTCGGAATGACACTTTATCAGCGGATTTATGCTTCACAGAATGCCAAAAGGGCAAAAAAAGCATGGTACATCGCCGGTGTTTTTGAGTACCCCTTTATGGCATTTATGGGAGTAGTCCTTGGGCTTTTTGCAAGGGTGGCTTTTGAAAACGGTATGTTTCAGGCATGGGGATATGAATTTTCCGGAGGTGTAGATGTAGAAATGGGACTGCCAATACTGCTGAGAAATACCCTGCCTGTTGGATTGATGGGGTTGATGATGGCAGCTTATTTTTCAGCTATCATGTCCACGGCTGACAGTTGCCTGATGGCAGCATCGGGGAACCTTCTCATCGATATTGGCATGAAGCTTTTTAAGGTCGAACTTAAAGGGAAAGCTTTACTCAGGGCATCTCAGATACTCACCCTGGCAATTGGTGTCATTGCCATCCTCATTGCCCTGAACCTGCAAAATGTGCTTGAACTTATGTTGTATTCCTATGCATTTATGGTTTCCGGATTGTTTTTGCCCGTATTGGGAATACTTATTTTTAAAAAACCAGAACCCGTAGCGGCAATTTTTGCCATGATTGGTGGAGGAAGTCTTACGGTTATTATGACATTTTTGCCATCTTTGCCTTTTGGGTTGGATGCCAATGTGTTTGGATTGACATTTTCCGCAATCCTGTATTTCGGATTGCATTATCTGATAAAACATAACAGGAGAACAAGGCTGTATGGATAAAATATTGTTAAATACCTTGGTTGATTTGCGAAAATCATTGCATAAACACCCTGATGTTTCGGGCGATGAAAAGCAGACGGCAGCACGTATGGTTGATTTTATCAAACAATTTCACCCTGATGAAATCATTGAAAACATCGGAACATATGGATTGGCCTTTGTTTTTAACGGAAAAAGCGATGGACCTGTGACCATGTTTCGAAGTGAGTTGGATGCGTTGCCAATAAAAGAGATCAATGCTTTTTCGCATACATCTGTTGTTGATGGCACATCACATGTATGCGGCCACGATGGCCACATGGTGATGGTTGCAGGCTTGGCTGCTATGCTGAGTGAGCATCCACTTGAAAAGGGAAAGGTTGTTTTGTTGTATCAACCCGAAGAAGAAACAGGGACAGGTGCTTTGAAAGTGCTGGCTGACCAAAGGTTTAGAAACCTGAAGCCCGATCACATGTTTTCCTTGCATAACCTGCCAGGGGTACCATTGGGGGAAATACGCTGCCGCAGTGATATTTTTGCTTCTGCTTCTGTCGGATTGATTGTGCGGATCAAAGGCAAAACATCTCATGCAGCCGAGCCGGAGAATGGGAATTCACCGGCCTTAGCTATGGCTTCGATAGTTCAGGAGCTTGAAACACTTACCGGCAAAATAAGCCTGAAGGATTTTAGCCTGGTTACCACCGTACATGTTAAGCTGGGGGAACGTGCTTTTGGTACCACACCCGGGTACGCTGAAGTGATGGCTACGCTGAGGGCATATTATAATGAAGATCTTGAAAAACTTAAGCACGCGGCTGTTCAGAAAATCAAAACCATTGCATCACCTTATGGTTTTAATCTGGAATTTGAATGGGTGGAAGAATTCAGTGATACACAAAATACCAAAGAAGCCGTGAATGTCATATGTGATGCAGCGGATA
>JAQIDD010000063.1 GCA_027858215.1 Candidatus Delongbacteria bacterium
GGATTTATTTAGTTGAAATTAAAAATCATTCCCGCCGGGAAGTGCTGAAAATTGAAAAGTTGAAATAGACACAGGAAAATCATTAGGATCACACCAGGGGGCTGCGATTATCGCAGCCCCCTGGTGTTCCTTGAATGATTATTAATCCTTCTGAAATCATATTATACAGTATTGATATATTCTGAATATCTGTTACTTTTGTTTCAAACAAAACCTGATGGTAATTCTGATAATAATAGTTATTGTTGCATACCTGCTGGGATCATTTAATGCTGCTTACTGGTTTGGGAAATGGTTTCACGGCATTGACATTCGTGAACATGGCAGCAAAAACGCCGGAGCCACCAACCTCTTGCGTGTTGCCGGATGGAAAACAGCCCTGCCTGCATTTATTATTGATGTGGCTAAAGCTTTTGGAGCGGTCTCACTGGCATCGTTACAAAATATGTGGTCCAATGGGAGTGAGGCTTTTATGATTTTACAAATTTGCCTTGGTATCCTGGCGGTTTTAGGACATTTGTTTCCGCTTTTTTTAGGATTTCGTGGGGGAAAAGGCGTTGCCAGTACACTTGGAGTCGTACTTGCTGTTCATCCGTTGGCCGCCCTGTCAGGGGTAGGCGTATTCCTGCTTGTATTTCTTATTACCCGGATTGTTTCCATATCATCCATGCTGGCAGGCATTTCTTTTCCCTTGTTTTTGTTTTTTGTTTTTGGAGAAAACACCTCTGCTTTGCTCATATTTTCTGTAATTGTCGCCCTCTTATTGTTAATAAGCCACAAAAAAAACATTAAAAAGCTGTTAAATGGGCAGGAAAAACCCATACATTTCAAATAAATTTGTTAATTTATAGTCAGAAACAATAATTTTAAGCAATAACAGAGAGAGAATATATGAAACAAATAAATCTATTATCAGTTGTAATTGCCGGAGTCATCATCACAGGCTCATTAATATCTTGTAATCAAAAGAAGGAAAAAGACATGCAAAAAGATGCAATCGTTTTGGCAGACATTGATACCACGGTATCACCAAAAACAGATTTTTATCAATATGCCACAGGCGGATGGCAAGAAAACAACCCTTTGCCCGAAGAAGAAAGCCGTTTTGGCAGCTTTGACCAGCTTGGTAAGCAAACCAACCATAATGTCAAGGAATTGATTGAAGCATTGGCGAAAAATGAGCATGAAAAAGGAAGCATTGAGTGGATGATAGGTACCTTTTATGCCGTGGGTATGGATACAGCCAAGATTGATGCCAATGGCAAAAAACCTGTTCAGGAAGAATTTAGCCGGATAGACGATATTGAAACCAAAGCCAGTGTCATCCGTCACGCAGCATACAATAACCGATTGGGAATCAGCAGTTTGTTTTATTTGTTTGGCAGTGCTGATTCTGACAACAGCGATATGCAAATTGCTCATTTGCAGCAGGGAGGCCTTGGTTTGCCAGACAGGGATTATTATATCAGCAACGATGCCCGCAGCAGGGAAATCCGCAAGGAGTATGTCAGGTACATGACAAATATGCATGTGCTTTTTGGGCATGATGCAGAACAAGCTGAAAAAGATGCTGAATTCATCATGAACCTGGAAACAAAACTGGCGGAAAATTCAATGACACGACTGGAACAACGCAATCCTCACGCTGTCAACAATAAAATGACATGTGATGAACTGGACAAACATGCAGGAACATTTGATTTTCCATTGTATTTTGAAACCGTTGGACTTGAATCTCCTGGGATTATTAATATACGGCAACCGGAGTTTTTTGCTTACATCAAAAAACTCATGGATGAAATGAGCGTGGATGAATGGAAAACATACTTTCGCTGGAAACTTATGAACAGTACCGCCGGTATGTTAAGTTCTGAATATGATGACATGAGGTTTCAGTTTTATGGGAAATTTCTGAGTGGACAGGAAAAGCAAAAACCCAGGTGGAGACGTATGGTTTCAGTAACCAATGGTGCGCTGGGAGAGGCTGTCGGCCAAAAGTTTGTGGAAAAACATTTTCCGCCGGAAGCCAAAGAACGCATGGTTGACCTGGTGGCTAACCTGAAAGGTGCTTTTGAACAACGCACAACAAATTCTGTGTGGATGTGTGAGGAAACACAGGAAAAAGCCATTGAAAAACTCCATGCCATGCGTGTAAAAATAGGTTATCCTGACAAATGGAGGGATTATTTACGGCTGACATTGACGGAAGATTCTTATGTGCAGAACATGCTCAATTCAAATGAATTTGATTTTGATTACATGCTCAGCAAAATCGGGAAACCGGTGGATAAAGAGGAATGGCACATGAACCCACAAACCGTTAATGCTTATTATTCACCACAGATGAACGAAATTTGTTTCCCTGCCGGCATTTTGCAACCGCCTTTCTTTTACATGGATGCTGATGATGCTGTTAATTATGGCGCCATTGGTATGGTTATAGGACATGAAATGACACACGGTTTTGATGATAAAGGCCGGTTATTCAATAAAGAAGGAAACCTGGAATCATGGTGGACAAAGGAAGATGAAGAACGGTTTAATAAAGAAGCTCAGATATTGATTGACAGGTACAATGATATTATTGTACTTGATACGGTTTATGCAGACGGAGAGTTATCACTTGGCGAAAACATCGCTGATTTTGGCGGTCTGAACATTTCATACACCGCTTTCCAAAACACATTGACAGAAGAGGAGAAAAACAAAAAAATCAACGGTTTTACACCTGAACAACGTTTTTTCCTTGCTTATGCCAAAGTGTGGGCTCAGAATATCACAGACGAGGAAATCCTGAGGCGTACCAAAGAAGATGTTCACTCGCTTGGCAAATGGCGTGTTAACGGTCAGGTTACAGGCATGGAGAATTTTCATAAGGCCTTTGATGTGAAAGAGGAGGATGATATGTATCTTCTTGAAGATAACCGCACCCGGATTTGGTGATAAATTGCTGAAAATCTGCAAATAGGTCGAAAATTCAGGGTATGTAAGCATTTATCTGCCCTCTTTAAGGCTTTTGTATCCGGGACTTTTACCGAAACACCATTAAAACCCACAGCTTTCTACACCATGCCGCAATAATAATCCGCTGCATTATGAACCATCATCATGAAATCCGGTTAAATAACCAGTGAATGTGTTTTATTTTTTTGAAAATATTGCTTTTTTTTGGTGAAAGTTTTATTTTTATTTAATTTTATTCAAAATAATAACTATCTGAGTTATGGCTGTAAATAATAGTGAACATGTGAAACAAGTATTTACCAAATACCTTGAAGAAACAGGGCATCGAAAGACTCCGGAACGTTATGCAATCCTTGAGGAGACCTATGCTACAGAAGGACATTTTGATGTTGAATCCCTGTACATTAAAATGCGGAACAAAAATTACAGGGTAAGCCGGGCGACAATATACAGCACCATCAACTTGTTGCTGGATGCAAATCTTGTCATCAAACATCAGTTCGGGCAAAAACACACATCGTATGAAAAAGCATACAACTGCAAAAAACATGACCACCTCATCTGCACAAACTGTGGGAAAGTAATCGAATTCTGCGACCCACGCATTGACGAAATTCAGCGTGAAATCAGCCGGAAAAATGATTTTGCAGTTTCATACCATTCTCTGTATTTTTACGGCTTGTGTTCAGAATGCAGAAAGAAAATTGATAAAGAAAAATAATGTGGTTTGCAGGGGATAGATTCCATTTCCGGCAGATATTCCACGCGATAAAATTGTAATTGTATGAAAGTTGATGTGTTGTTAGGACTTCAATGGGGTGATGAAGGCAAAGGCAAAGTTGTGGATGTACTTACTCCCGGCTATAAGAATATTGTTCGTTTTCAGGGTGGTCCAAATGCAGGACATACCTTGGAATTCAATAAGATTAAACATGTATTGCACAGCATTCCCAGTGGAATATTTCACACCGACAAGGTCAATATAATTGGAAATGGAATGGTGATTGATCCCATTTTGCTTAAAAGTGAAATAAAAGAACTGGAAGCACTTGGAGTCAATGTCAAAACCCAACTTTTGATTTCCGATAAAGTCAATTTGATATTACCAACCCACCGCTTGCTGGATGCTGCTTACGAAGCAAAAAAAGGCAAAAATAAAATCGGAAGCACACTTAAAGGGATAGGGCCGGTATATACCGATAAAGTTGCCCGTTGCGGCTTACGTGCAGGTGATTTATTGAGTGATTCATACGAAGAAAAATATGAAAATATCATTGCACATCACACCATTTTACTGGAAGCTTACAAAGGAGAAAAATACAGCGATGAAGATGAAGCTGAATGGAATGATGCCATTGATTACCTGAGAAAGCTAAACATCATCAATACCGAATATTACATTAATCAAGCGTTGGATAAAAACCAAACCGTGCTTGCCGAAGGGGCACAGGGAACCATGCTGGATATTGATTACGGGTCATATCCTTTTGTGACTTCTTCAAATACGGTATGTGCTGCGGTATCCAACGGAATGGGTATTGCTCCTGCTAAAATGGGCGAAGTGTATGGCATCTTTAAAGCCTATTGCACAAGAGTAGGTGGTGGTCCTTTCCCTACAGAATTGAATGATGAAGACGGGCAAAAATTGCGTGATGAAGGCAATGAATATGGTGCCACAACCGGCAGACCACGTCGCTGCGGGTGGCTTGATATGGTAGCTCTGAAATACAGTATAATGCTCAATGGTGTAACACAACTCATCATGACAAAAGTGGATGTCCTCAATCATTTCAATGAAATTAATGTAGCAACGGCTTACCGCTCAAAAAACGGGGAAACAAATGAAATTCCTTACGATTTGGAAACCATTGACCCGGTTTATAAGTCAATCAAAGGCTGGAATCAACCACTGGACAATGTTAACACCAAAGAGGCATTGCCGCAGGCATTGAAAGATTATATTCAATGGATTGAAGATGAAACCGGTGTGCCCGTAACCATGATTTCCGTTGGCCCTGACAGGAAACAAATTATTATGATGAGATGAACAGGAAATCAAAAAATACTGGCATGAGGTTTGCAATATACCTTTCGGATTTTTATTTTTGTAACTGAACTTTTTAAATCATTAAATTTTAAATTATCAATATGCGTTTTGGTTTTCTCATTGCAGTAAGTTGTCTTATAACTCTAAGTTTGCAGGCACAGGTAGAAGTTGGCGTGATTGCCGATGACGGACAAAAAAGGAATTTCAGCTCCGGCGAACTCATTAAAATTAAGAACAGCAGGATTACTTTTTATGTTCCGGAGGCATACAATACAGTTTATAGTGAGGTGTTGGATGAAGTATGGACAATCAGTGAATATGAATTAAAATCACATGCTCCTGGTGAAATGACAACGGGTAATACAAGCCCTTTGTTTTATTTTGATGTAAAAAAGGGACCGAATGCCCAGGTGTTTGATATCCGTTGTAAACTGGGCATGAAAGATTACAACGGAAATAATCTGGTAGTAGCCAGTTTTCCATTGTATCAATCTGCTGAATTGAATAAGACACTGACAACGCAGTCAGAGACAACCGCTTTAATGCCTCTGATTTATACTCAACCGGATTTTCATAACATGTCAAAACTGAGTTTGAAAACCAACCTTCAGGCCATCAATAACCTGCTTGCTATGGGAAAAACCCAGTGGATGGATGAGGATGTGGTAAAAAGTACCGTTATGCAAAATTTGCAAAGTGAAACCCTGCATATTCCCACTTATTGTTTGCTAAAACCGAATTTTATTTCAGGAACCGAAGAGAACCTGGATAAAGAAAAGCTGATGAAAAAATACCCTTATCC
>JAQIDD010000073.1 GCA_027858215.1 Candidatus Delongbacteria bacterium
GCTGTCTGTTGATATTGATAAAGCATCCTTAATGGAATTCAGGAAGAAATTTCCCGTGCTTAAAGACAAAGACAATTTCCGTTTGATAAATTGAAACCTATGGCTTTTGAAAAACGTAAGTTTAGATTGTCAACTCCCTGATGTGTTGTTTGAGGATGGCAATTACATCTTTTGATTTGAATGGCTTGGGCAAAAAACCGTCAAACCCATACTCCATCATTTTGATTTTATCTTCAGCAGCGGTAAATGCTGTCTGGGCAATTACCGGTACGTTGCTGTTGATTTTCTTTATGGTGTGTAAAATCTCATGCCCTTTCATGTCCGGCATTTTATAATCTGTCAGTATAAGGTCCGTGTCAGGGTTGGCTCTGAACTTGGCAATGGCTTCCTTCCCGTCTTTTGCCATGATAATGTGCAGTCTTTTATAATTTAAAATAGTGGCAAGGTATTGCCTACATGAATCATCATCTTCTGCGATGAGAATTTTTATGTTCCTGTTAAACATAAGTCCATGACAAGGCGTATCTGTTTCTTTTTCATGTTTTTTGTAGCCGGGCCTTTCATTTATTTTTGGTAAACTCACATAAAAACATGTTCCATGAGGTTTTACTTTCTCAATAAATATCTCTCCGTCAAGTAGGTGAGTCATGTTTTTGGCGATTGCTAATCCGATGCCTGCTCCGCGGTAGCTTCTTGTATGGGGTGGTTCAATCTGCCTGAAATGATCAAAAATTATGTCCTTGTATTCTTTTTCAATGCCGATGCCTGTATCGCAAATAAAAAATAAAACACGTTCATTTTCAATGCGATATCCGACTTCGATTTGCCCTGCTTTCGTGAATTTTATGGCGTTTTCAACCAGGTGGCTTAAAATATGGCGAAGTCTCATGTGGTCTGTACATAAGATGAATTCAGTGCTTTTGTCATTTGTAAATGTCAGGCTGAGCCCTTTTTCCCTGGATGCTTTCTTGTATTTTTCAACCACCCTGATCAAACTGGTGTGTATATCCATTTTTTGAAAATGTAATTTCACTTGTCTTGTCTGGATCATGGATAGATCAAGCATATTGTTGATGATGTGCAGTAACTGTGAGCTGCTGTTGACTACAATGTCAGAATACTCCTTAATTTCTTCACGTGAGGTGTCGCTATCCTTTAGCAGTTCAGCAAAGCCGATGATCCCATTCAAGGGTGTTCTTATTTCATGACTGAGGTTGGATAAAAAGGCGGATTTTAACATGTCACTTTCTTCTGCCTTAATTTTAGCTTTTGAAAGGGCTTTGTGCCCGTCTTTTAACTCCCTGTTTTTATGTTGCACATCTTCAAAGAAATTTTTAATGCTGAATGTTCCGATAAGCGTTAGGATCCCGGCACTGATAAGAAAAAAATTATTTGCCAGTAACCAGTTGGTTTTTTCTGTTTCCTCCGGTAGATACATGCCATGAGTATAATGCACAACGATGTTGTAAAGAAGAACAGAAGAAACCATAAAAAACAAGGTTTCTTTAACGTTAAACCGAAAAATAAAACCAGACCACAAAATAATCAGAATAAGTCCGGCATAATACCCCCAATAAGCAGGTTCATGGCTGTTCGATATGTATATCATGGTAAGTATGCCCAATTCAGCAATGAACAATATAAACATCAATAGAGGTTTGGCATAACATTTAAAATGTTTTGTGTAGCTAAGAAAAAAGGATATAGCAATTAAGGGGCACACAATGGCAAATCGAATGACCCAGATAAGGGTATAGTGATCCTCTGACATGTATGGGTCAATAATGCTAAATAATCCATAAATAAAGAGTCCGGCTAACAAACCTATCCGGATTTCTTTGAGCGTAATAACCCTTTGGTCGGATATATAATCAGTGTTAGAATTCATTCTATATTGGAAACAAGTAATGCACCTGTTTAAAATGGCAGATCATCGTCATTTCCTGAATCATCAGCAAAAGGATCATCAGAAATGTCATCAGGGCCGGGCAATGGAGCATCATCTACAGGAGGTTTTTCTGCGGAACTTTTATCAACAGGTTCAAGCTTCCATACTTTCACATCTGTAAACCAGCGGCCGTTAAATTCCCGGCTTTCAATATTAATGGAAGCTTTGATCTGATCATTTGGCTTTAATCCTGTGATGTCAACTTTATCATTCCAGTTCAATAAACAAACTTTTCGGGGCACCTGTTCTTCTGTGTCAATGATGACTTCTTGTTTTTTCCAGGGACCCCGTGATGATTCACCTGTCACAGGCTCGTTGATCTGTATAAGTTTTCCTGTAATTTCCATGGTTTTCTATGGTTTTATATGTTCGGATAAATATAGATATTTCATTGAGAACCAGCAAATGTAATTGAATTTTCATAACGACCCTGTATGTGGTCTGCATTATTCATATATGTTTACTGTCAGTGTTCCAAAAACCCAAAGGCTGCGTGCAGCAATGTTTTTTTACAGCGTTTTTCCCGGATACACTTTTAGGGCTTCCTGAAGGCTGTCCATTGCTTTTTCCAGGTCATTTGTATTGAGCACATACGCTATGCGTACTTCTTTTTTGCCCAGCCCCGGTGTGCTGTAAAAGCCTGATGCAGGCGCCAGCATTACGGTTTGCCCCTGGTAGTCAAAGTCTTCCAGCAGCCATTGTGCAAATTTGTCGGTATCATCAACCGGCAATTCTACAGTAGTGTAAAACGCGCCTTTGGGCAGCGGACTTTTTACGCCTTCCATTTGGTTAAGACGCTTTACCATGTAATCCCGGCGTTGAATGTACTCCTTATATACTTCATCAAAATAGGCTTTTGGTGTATCAACAGCGGCTTCAGCAGCAACCTGACCCAGGTACGGAGGACATAGCCTGGCCTGGCCAAACTTAAGGGCAGCCGCCATGATTTCTTTGTTTTTGCTGACCATGCATCCAACGCGGATTCCGCACATGCTGTAGCGTTTTGATACGGAGTCCATCATGATCACATTATCCTGGATGTCTTTCAGGTTCATCACTGAAAAATGCTCATGACCATCATAGCAAAATTCCCTGTACACTTCATCGGAAAACAAATACAGGTTGTATTTTTTGACAAGTTTTTCAAGTTGCCTGAGCTCATCTTCAGAATATAAGTAACCTGTAGGATTGTTGGGGTTGCATATCACAATGCCTTTTGTTTTTTCAGTGATGAGTTTTTCGAAATTTTCTATGGAAGGTAAACCAAAATCTTCATCAATGTTTGATGTAATTGGTTTTATGGTAACCCCTGTAGTGACTGCAAAACCATTGTAATTGGCATAAAACGGTTCGGGAATGATGACTTCATCACCCGGATTCATGGTAGCCATGAAAGCAAAGATAATGGCTTCCGACCCACCTGTTGTGATGATCATCTCATCGGGAGTAACATCAATATCAACGGTATGGTAATACTCCGACAGCTTTTTTCGATAGGAAGGATTTCCTGCAGAATGGCTGTATGCCAATACTTTATCATTGAGATTTTTAATGGCGTCCAGCGCTACTTTTGGCGTGGGTATATCGGGTTGCCCTATATTAAGATGATAGACTTTTTTCCCCTGGCGTTTTGCCTCTTCAGCATACGGTACCAGGCGACGGATAGGAGATTCAGGCATGACCTGAGCTTTTACAGATATTGTTGGCATAATGTATAGTTTTTAAAAATGAATATAATTACTAACATACACACAAGTGTATTTTGGGTTTAAAGGTATTAAAACCGGAGAAATAAATAAATTAATATTACCTTTTTTCGAGCATGTTTTTATTGCCAAAACAATATAAATACCCGTTTCTGCTGGCTATGTACGCTTTCTGATTAAGAACAACAGGTGTGGATTCAAATGTGCCATTGAATTTATCTTTCAATGTGAAAAGACATTTATCATCATACGAAAACAAGAATAACCCATTATAGCTGGCCACTAACAATGTATTATCAGTAAAAACCGGTGTTGAAATTGAAGGGCCAACGTAATGTTTATAGACAAGTTCCGGAGTAGGGTAATTTTTTTGTTGCCCTGGGCCGGTTACGGAATCACCACTGGTAAACTCGTGGTTGAAAACATACAGATAACCGTCTAAAGCAACAACCGCAGACAGGTGTTGATCATCTTTGTCTATATATTGATCATTGACAGCAGCAGAACCAATAATACCACCTTCCCAGTTTACAAAATTTGTATCCTGTACAGGAACATACCACAAAACACAAGAGTCGGAGTGTTGACGCGGATCTATTTAAAAACGCCGCCTTTTCCTGTGATATATTGTTTCTCAAGCGTAATTAACAATGCTGAGTCATTGGTTACAACCGGCGTTCCATCCATGTCCCCGCCAAGGGAAAATTTCCACAATACATCAAGTTTTGTCGGCGCTGTGTTGCCATAATAATTTCTGGTTTCGTTGCCAAGGTAGGTGGCAGATAAAAATTCAATGTCAGGTACTGCTTGTGTGAATTCCTTGTATTCCTGTGCACATACATTATTCATCCACAGAAACATGAAACTACAAACAAAAAGAAAAACGAACCGGCACATTTAGTCAAAAGATTTGCCGGGCAATTGAGCAAGTTGCAACAATTTATCATATTGATCAGGGCTGATGTCAATATAATAATACAGCGGATTGATCGTTTCGCCGTTGCGTCTGATTTCGTAATGCAGATGAGGAGCAGTGGATAAACCTGTATTGCCCACAGTTCCTATCTTATCACCGCGATCAATTTTTTGACCTCTTTTTACATTGATGCTGTTTAGGTGAGCGTATCGTGTGGAAAGCCCGTCATATCCATGATCTATGATTACTAAATTACCATATCCTCTTCTTGAACGGCTGTGTTCAACTTTGACAACCGTACCACCACCTGAAGCAAAGACAGGTGTGCTTGTAGGAGCCGTGAGGTCTATTCCTTCATGCATTTTATATATGCCAAGTATGGGATGCAATCTCATGCCATAGTATGACCCGATCCGTGTTAAATCTTTGTTATGTACCGGTTGTATGATGGGCAGGTTTTGAACACGTTCGGATTCACTTTGAAGGACTTCCGATATTTCATTGAAAGAATGTTTTTGTACCCTCAGTTGTTTGCTGAGTTTATCAATTCGTTGTGCCGTGGTTATAACAAGATCAGAGTGCTGATGTCCTTTTAAGTCTGTATGCCTGTCAGTTCCTCCAAAACCCGAACTCCTGACCTTTGCAGGAATGCTGTCCATTTGATAAATGACACGGTATAAATGATTGTCGTGTTTTGCTATTTGTTCTAAATCTTTTGTGACGTCATCTAACTCATTGTTGATCTTAGTTAGGTTTTTTGAGAGAAATTCATTCTCGTTTATTAATTTTTGTTCTGTCGGACTTTCAAAAAATTGCATGTATAATGCCATCGAAATAACCCCGAACAATACAGTGCTTAAAAAAAATGGCAAAGCCTTTTTAGTATAGTATTTAAACCCCTTATTTACAGACTCATATCTTAATGTTGACGGATTTAATTTGTATTTTTTTTCAGCCATAAATTTTCGTTATTTTTCTATCTTCTTCACAGTCATTCAAACTATTAGAAGTGCAAATTTTAACATCTAAATTTAATATGCAAATAAACAGGGTAGATTCAAGTATCAAATGCAACTTTATTGTTTACAAAATTAAAAAATAGATTTTTAGGATTTTTAAAATTAAGATTTTTTCTTGGTCTTCGGTTTATTTTATGCTGTATATCTAAGATATTCAGGTCATTAAAATTTGTAAAACTTTCTTTTTTTGGGATATATTGTCTTATAAGCTTATTGGTGTATTCATTCAAGCCTCTTTCCCAGGACGAATAAGGATGAGCGAAAAAGAATTGTGTTTTGAGTCTTTTAGATATTGTTTTATGTTCAGCAAATTCACTACCATTATCACTGGTTATAGAATGAATATAGTCTTTGTATGGCAACAACATGTTAACGACAACTTTGGATAATTGCTTTGCGTTTTTACCATCCGGCAATTTTTTCATCATAAAAAAAGCTGTTTTTCTTTCAGCGATTGTAACAATTGCATCTTTATTTTTTTCCCCAACAATAAGGTCAATTTCCCAATCACCAAAACGCTCTTTATTATTAATCACATTGCTTCTTTTATCAATAGAGACTTTGTCTTTTATAACAACTTTTTTGCCTCCCACAGGTCTTTTACGGTGTTTTAGCCTGTGTCTTAAGTGTTTATATAAACTACCGCCATTAAGTTTATCCTTCCTAATGTAAGCATATATTCGTTCATGGCAAACCATAGGAATATTGTGTGATTTACAGTGACCAACTATTTGTTCTGGCGACCACTGTTCGTTTTCAATATAATGCTTTACAATTTTTTGTGTGTAATCATCAAATTTACGAACCAGATTGAAACGATCTTTTCTCTCGATAGCTATCTCCTGAGCATAATCAGGATTATAGATACCTGTTTTTGTACTATTACGACTAATTTCTCTATAAATGGTCGTCTTGTGTACTTCTAAGGCTTCAGCTATAAAAATTTTTGATTTGCCACATTGTAGGTATGCTTTTATTTGACACCTTTGTTCTTTCGTTAAATGCTTCATATTCATTACTTTTAGTGGAGTACAAATATAAGCATTAATGAAAAGAAGGGGGCGTAAGCTAGTAAGCTTACGCTCTCTTTGCTTCGTTTCGCTACGCTTCACTCCGCAAAGAGAGCTTTACAAAACATCATTATAAACTTATATTTTTACTCGTAAAAGTTGCATTTACTAATTGAACTTAAG
>JAQIDD010000202.1 GCA_027858215.1 Candidatus Delongbacteria bacterium
ATCAGCTATCCGCAAAAAAGCGGATAGCCGCCGGGATTTTTACGCTTTCTTCGCAGTGCGGGTACCCCACAACATCATTCATGGCACGAGAAAATATCACTATGGCTAATGGTTCATAATGGGACGAGATTTTCACTATGGCCTTACTGATATTCTAATCATAACATGCTGATTACCTGAAGTATTTAATCTAAGTATTAAAGTGCTGCACAAAATTTGTTTCTTGAAAGAAAAGAATTATTAGAAGGCCCCTTAAATTAATTAAGTGAATCTATAAGCACAACTTCGGGAGTTAGCTCTACATTGCTTTTGTTCCCGGCTCTGTCAATAAGATAAAACCTTAATTTTATGGTATCGCCCTGGTACGGGCCATTAAAATTGATTTCACTGACAATGATATCCCCTTCCAGCGTTGGGTTATTAGCCGTGGTTTCAAAATAGGGAACCCGGTATTCATAAGGCACAGCAAGTTCCACTTCCTGATAACTTCCCTCCTCTTTTTTCAGTAAATCAATAAAGAGGTTTTTGTTTGTGTCTTCACTGGTTGTATCCATGGATTCTTCATGGCCGATATCACCATCGCCATCAACAAAATGCAACCGGAGTGTACCACTAAGCACAGGGTTATCCAACGCATCAATGGTATCGCGTACGTTGAATGATTTATATTCTATTTCGGGTTCGGGGGGATACTCTTTAATCTCATAGCAAGCTACAAAAATGCTTAACACACATAAAACGGAAATATATTTTATGGCCTCTTTTAACATACTTGTAAAGATAATAAAAATATTACAACTGCCTCTGTAAAATTATGGGTATAATTTGCGCCAGGGCGAAGGCTGACAGCCTACAGCCTGCTTTGGCGAATAATACTGCAAATTTGAGCTTAAGCATGTTGCTTAATTCAAGGGTAAAAACATATTACACAAATGAACTCAATTTGGTATTATCTGCACGCATACCGCAAGCGACAAGCGAAGCTCTGCGGTATGCAATGCAGTATCGCCAAAGCAGGCTGCAGCTATAAGCCGCAGACCGACCCCCGGAATTTCCTTTCGGGGGTGGCGCCCAAATCATATTATAAATCCACTATCTGGCTTAGCTGACAAGCCCTTATTTTTTGATCAGGTCAATGCTACGCCGGACAAATTTATTCAGGGCTTCACCTTTCAACATGTTATTGGACAACAAGGCCAGATCAACAAGTTGTTTGACAAGCTTTGTGTTTTTCCCGAAACTTTTGAGTTTCTCATCCTTTTCTGCCTGTTTTTTATCCAGCTTATCTCTGAGGTCTTTTAGCTTATCCTTATCAGCCTGTTTGATTTCGTCTTCTTTTTTGTCTTGTTGTTCTTTGTCCAGTTTGTTGACTTCCTGGTTCTGTTCATCAATTTCAGTGTCAAGATTATCCAGTTTCTCACCCAGTTTTTTGTTTGCCTTTGTATTGACCTCCTTGATCAGTGGATGATTTGTATTGACAACCAATTTGTAAGAATCAGGAAGGTTGTCATACATGCCTCCGCTGAGCTGGGACATATCTTTCATCCTGCGCATAAATTCCTCCTGAGTAATAAGCACAGGCATGGCTTTTTCATCAAGGGGTTCAGGGGTTATGATATAGTTACTATCACCGGGAACTTGTGATTGGAAAACAGGAACAAGGCGTTTTTGATCCTTGTCGCTCATTTCACTCATCTTGCCTTCGTCTTTATCAATAATTTTATCCACCACATCAGCATCTACTCTGACAAACTTTGTTTTATCAAGTTTTGATTCGAAATGATTGACAAAATGGGTGTCTATCTGCCCGTCCATCAACAGCACATCATATCCTTTGTCTTTGGCGTCGTTAATGTATGTGTACTGAGCATCTTTGTCCGTAGCATACAGATAAATCAACTGTTTATTTTTATCCGTCTGATTGTCTTTGACTAAATCTTTATATTCATCAAGTGTAAAATATTTTCCATCGGTATTTTTGAGCAAGACAAAATCTTTGGCACGGTCGTAGAATTTCTCTTCGGTCAACATGCCATACTCAATAAACACTTTCAGGTCATCCCATTTTTCTTCATACTCTTTCCTGTTGTTTTTAAAAATCTCCTGAAGTTTGTCAGCCACTTTTTTGGTAATGTGACCGGAAATTTTCTTTACATTTCTGTCGCTTTGCAGGAATGACCGTGAAATATTCAAAGGAATATCCGGGGAATCAATTACCCCGTGCAGCAAGGTCAGAAATTCCGGCACAATGCCTTCGACTGAATCTGTGACAAATACCTGGTTGCAATACAGTTGGATTTTATTTTTCTGAACATCAATATTCTGCCGTATTTTGGGAAAATACAAAAGTCCAGTCAAATTAAACGGATAATCCACATTCAGGTGTATATGGAACATTGGTTCATCATACACATGGGGATACAATTCCCGGTAAAAGGAATTGTAGTCTTCATCTGTCAGGTCTGCAGGCTGCTGTGTCCATGCCGGGTTGGTATTGTTGATGATGTTGTCCTCATCCGTTTCTACCTCTTTGCCATCTTTCCATTCTTTTTTCTTACCAAAAGCAATGGGAATTGGCAAAAACTTACAATACTTGTCCAGCAATTCATTGATTTTATCCTCTTCAAGGAATTCAGTATTATCGTCATCAATGTGCATGATCACATCGGTACCAACTTTTTCACGCTTGGCATCTGTGATGGTAAATTCAGGTGTTCCCTCACATGACCATTTCACAGGCTTTGCATCTTTTTCCCATGATTTGGTTATGACCTCCACTTTTTTGCTCACCATAAAACTGGAGAAAAAACCCAGTCCGAAATGGCCAATAATGGCAGCTTTGTCGTCTTTATATTTTTCCAGAAATTCTTCAGCACTCGAAAAAGCGATCTGGTTCAGGTATTTGACCAGTTCTTCTTCGGTCATCCCAATCCCATTGTCACTTACAGTGATGGTTTTTTTCTTTTTATCCAGTTTGACATGAATGGTTTCATCCTTGAGTTCGTGAGTAGCTTCTCCTTTTTTGATAAGGATTTTCATTTTCTGGGTAGCATCCACAGCATTGGATATAATTTCACGAATAAATATTTCCTGGTCTGAATACAGGAATTTCTTTATGACAGGAAAAATGTTTTCACTGGTGACATCAATTTTACCTTTACGCATAGTTCAATACTTTTTGAATTAACATTTTATTATTTCATGAGCATGAAACAAAGCTTATGGCAACGGCAAGTTTATGACAAAAAGGCAGGAAGCCTGTCAGCCGAAATCAGAAATCAGTAAAATACATGATTAAAGATGCTAAAACGGCAGCTACCATAACAAAGGTAAAAATGTAAGTTGCTCCTTTGCTTTGCTGGTAGCGTTTGTCCAGTTCATATTTTGCAGCAAGGCGTTTATGGTATTGGAGATGTGATCAAAAGCGTTATCATCTTTTTTAATAAACGCAGTAGTGGTATAATTTCCGGCTGTGGGTTTGATGTTGAGGTTTTCACTACGCGACAAGATAAGTACTTCTGTAT
>JAQIDD010000269.1 GCA_027858215.1 Candidatus Delongbacteria bacterium
TGGTGGTGGTGGTGGTGGAAGCCAAATTTTTAACGTTGGAAAATCAAAAGCCCAGCTCTTTGACAAAGAAAAAAACATCAAGGTTGACTTCAGTGATGTTGCAGGGTTGGAAGAAGCCAAAGTTGAGGTCATGGAAATTGTTGATTTTCTAAAAACCCCAAAACGATATACAGACCTTGGCGGGCAAATTCCTAAAGGGGCACTGCTTGTCGGCTTGCCCGGCACAGGAAAAACCCTGCTTGCACGCGCTGTAGCCGGGGAAGCTAATGTACCTTTTTATTCCATGTCAGGCAGTGACTTTGTCGAAATGTTTGTTGGTGTGGGCGCTTCACGCGTCAGAGACCTTTTTAAACAAGCCAAGGAAAAAGCCCCATGCATTGTTTTTATTGATGAAATAGATGCCATCGGACGTGCCAGAGGACGTAATTCCAACATGGGATCCAACGATGAACGTGAAAACACGCTGAACCAGTTATTAACAGAAATGGATGGTTTTGATACCAATTCTGGTGTAATTATTCTTGCCGCTACCAATCGTGCAGATATGCTTGATAAAGCTTTGCTTCGTGCTGGCCGTTTCGACAGGCAAATTCATGTTGACCTTCCTGATCTGAACGAAAGAGCTGAAATTTTTAAAGTACACACAAAAAAACTAAAATTATCAAAAGATGTGGATATCAATTTACTGGCTAAACAAACACCCGGATTTTCGGGAGCAGATATTGCCAATGTGTGTAATGAATCAGCGTTGATTGCAGCACGAAACAACAAAAAATCCATTGAAAGGGAAGATTTTCTGTCTGCTGTTGATCGCATTATTGGCGGGCTGGAAAGAAAAAATAAAATTATCACCGAAAAAGAAAAACGCACCATTGCATATCATGAAGCCGGACATGCCACAGTGAGCTGGTTGCTTGAACATGCAAGTCCATTACATAAAGTAACCATTATTCCTCGTGGACGTTCACTCGGCGCAGCCTGGTACCTGCCTGAGGAAAGACAAATCACAACCACCGAACAAATGCTGGATGAAATGTGCGCAGCCCTTGGAGGAAGAGCATCTGAAGAAGTTATGTTCAATCATGTTTCTACAGGAGCCCTTAACGATCTTGAAAAAGTAACAAAGCAATCCAATGCTATGGTTACATACTTTGGCATGAGCGAAAAGCTTGGTAACTTGTCTTATTATGATTCATCCGAACAGGCCGGGTATAATTTTACAAAACCATACAGCGAAGAAACAGCAAAACTCATTGACAATGAAGTCAGAAACATTATTGAGAAACAATACGCCCGGGCAAAGGAAGTGTTACGTAAAAACCTCGATGGTTTAAAAAAGCTTGCTGAAAAATTACTTGATGAAGAAGTTATTTTTAGTGATGACCTGGAAAAAATCTTTGGAAAAAAAAGCATTCCCGAAGAAGAGCAAAAACTGGTAAAAGAAATGGCTAAAAAAAATAATAAAAGCAAAGGTAAAAATACAGAACCTACTGGCTCCAGGGAAAAAGAGAATAAACAAAGTGGATCGAAAACACCCGGGGAAACAGCATCTAAATCTAAATCATCATCTAAATCCGGGAAAACAACAAAATCAACCGATAATAACAAAAAGAACACTTCAAAATCATGACACAAGATCAGGAATGGACAGTTGTGTTTTCTACCGGGAAAACCCACCTGGCCGCGATGGCTGAACAACACCTGCAAAACGCAGGCATCCCGGCTATTCAAATGAATAAAAAAGACAGTTCATATTTGTTTGGACAAATTGATGTGATGGTAGAAAATAGTTTTGTAAACGAAGCCCTGGAATTGATAAATCAATTTAAAAAAGACCTTGAAATTGAATAATCTGTTTACACGAAGCATAAGTGGGCTGATCTTTGTTGCATTGATGATTATCGCGCTGGTATCAGCATGGTATGTCTGGGCTGCTCTTATGCTTATTGTTGGTTTTTTTGTAAGCCTGGAATTTGCCCGGCTGTTGCAAAAGTCAGGCCTTGCTGTGTTTCCTTTTGTAGCCGCTGCATGTACACCTTTTTTTGTGGCATTTGTTTTCCTTTTCCTGGCATTGGATAAAATACATTTCATCTTATGGATTGTGCTGGCGATTCCTTTTGTCTTATTATTCATCACAGCAGCACTAAAACCCAATGGCAAAAAATCCATCCTGCCTGGGTTTATGTCAGCAAGCTACGTAGCATTTCCCCTTTCCATGACAGCATTGTTGCTTTGGGTTCCAACACAGATTCCTTTTGTTAAAACGGATTTTGCCCTTTTCCATCACAATTACCATCCTGAATTCTTATTGTCGGCACTCATCCTTATCTGGGTTTTTGACAGCTTTGCATATTTAACAGGTAGCTTATTTGGCAAACATAAAATGGCTCCCCACATTTCACCAGGCAAAACATGGGAAGGGTTTTTTGGGGGTGTGATATTTTTGTTTCCTGCGGTATGGTTCTTAAACCGTACGTGGGATTTACTCACAAACCCACAATGGCTGGGTGTGATCATTATCGTTGCTGTCTTTGGAACGTTTGGTGACCTGTTAATCAGCCAACTCAAACGCATGGCAGGTGAAAAAAACAGTGGTAATCTAATCCCCGGCCATGGTGGCATACTGGATCGCCTGGATTCCTTGTTGATGATCATTCCGTTCCTGACATTGTATGCCATTATTATTGTTCTTTAGCATCCACCCTCCCTACTTTTTCTAAAGTTTAGAACTTTAGAAAAGGTTGAAAGGCAGGTAGGTTGGATGTCAATAAATGTTATTTTTGTGACAAATTAAAAACAGACCTGATGAAACGCACAAAAATCAAAGACGCATTGTCTATGTCCGGTGACAACCGTAAAATTTTGATAATGGGCTGGGTACGCAATAAAAGAGCCAGTAAAAACCTTGCATTTCTTGCTGTAAACGATGGATCTTGTCTTCATCATCTTCAAGTGGTTATTGATTTTGACCATTTTGACAATCACATTCTTGATGATGTACACACCGGAGCCTCAGTAGCCGTTGAAGGTAAGTTATCCACATCACAGGGCACAGGGCAAAACGTGGAATTGCAGGCAGAAGATTTCAGGCTACTCGGAAAAGCAGACCCCAATGAATATCCATTGCAGCCCAAAAGGCACAGTCTCGAATTTTTGCGTGAAATTGCCCACCTGCGTTTCCGTACCAATTTGTTCGGGGCTGTTACCCGTGTCCGTCATGCCATGATATTTGCCGTGCACAAATTTTTTAATGACAAAGGGTTTTACAACATACATTCACCCATCATCACAGGATCTGATGCTGAAGGAGCGGGGGAAATGTTCCAGGTAACAACACTGGATTTGAACAAGCCACCAAAAACAAAAGACGGGGTCATTGACTATTCCAAAGATTTTTTCGGCAAACAAACTAACCTCACGGTGAGTGGACAGCTCGAAGCTGAACTTGCAGCACTTGCCATGAGCGAAGTATATACGTTCGGGCCCACGTTCAGGGCTGAAAATTCAAACACCGTCAGGCATCTGGCTGAATTTTGGATGATTGAACCCGAAATGGCTTTTTATGATATTAATGATAACATGGATCTGGCAGAAGAAATGCTAAAGTACCTTGTACGCTATGCACTGGATAACTGTATTGATGATTTGAAATTCCTCGAACAACGCAGAACAAATGAAGAAAAACAAAAACCACAGAATGAACGCTCAGCCATGAGTTTGCTGGAAAGGTTGGAATTTGTGGTTGCAAGTGACTTCAAACGAATAACGTACACAGAAGCCATTGATATTCTGATCGAATCAAAACCCAACAAAAAGAAAAAATTCAATTATCCGGTTGAAAGCTGGGGAACAGATTTACAATCTGAACACGAGCGTTTCCTTGTAGAAAAACATTTCAAAACCCCAGTGATCATTACTGATTATCCCAAAGACATCAAAGCATTTTACATGAAAATGAACGAGGATAACAAAACAGTAAGGGCAATGGATGTGTTGTTTCCACAAATAGGCGAGATCATCGGAGGATCACAGCGGGAAGAAAATTATGATATGCTCACAAAGCGCATGAAAGATATGGATGTACCGGAAAAAGAAATGTGGTGGTTCCTGGAAACCCGTAAATTCGGAACGGTTCCCCACAGTGGGTATGGGCTTGGCTTTGAGCGTCTTTTGCTTTTTGTCACCGGCCTGAATAACATCCGTGACGTCATACCTTTTCCCCGCACACCTAAAAATGCAGAATTTTAAAAAGATTGGCTGATTCTAAAATATTTTGTATGTTGTCAATGAGATTATAAAATGAAGTTATGTTAAATCAGAGATTGCAGCAGAAATTACAACAAAAGCTTTCTCCGCAACAAATTCAGATGATCAAGTTGCTGGAACTGCCTGGTTTGCAGTTGCAACAACGGGTAGAAAAAGAACTGGAAGAAAATCCGGCACTTGAAGAAGGAAATGAAAGCAATGAAGCGGAATCCATCGAGGCTACTGAACAGGAAAGCCAGGCCGATGAAGAGTTCAGCCTGGATGATTACGTCGCTGACGATGACATACCCGATTATAAGTTAACTGCCCACAATTACAGCAAAGATGATGAAGCCAAAGACATTCCGGTTTCCGATGGTCAAAGTTTTCTTGACAACCTGCGTGCCCAGCTTTCATTAAAAGACATTGATGATGAAACATACATTCAGGCTAATTATCTATTGGGAAGCCTGGATGAAAACGGGTACCTGCGGCGTGAACTGGATTCTATTGTCGATGATCTGGCTTTCTCACAAAATGTGATCATTGAAAAAGATGAACTTGAAAAAGCCCTCAAGGTTGCTCAAAGCCTGGATCCCCCTGGTGTTGGAGCCAGAAGCTTGCAGGAATGCCTTTTGATCCAACTCAGGCGGAAAGAAATTCAAACCCCGCTGACGGAACTGGCTATAAAAATAATTGAAACCCAATTCGAGGCATTTACAAAGAAGCATTATTCAAAAATCATAGACAAGTTAAAAATTGACGAAGAAGCACTCAAAGACACCATTGGTATTATCCGGAAACTCAATCCAAAACCAGGAGTCTCAGGATCAGGAAGTCGATCATTGCAAACTATCCTACCGGATTTCATTGTCAACATAAAAAATGGAGAGATTGAAATCAGCCTGACTTCCCGTAATGCCCCGGAATTGCATGTCAGTCAAACATACTCTGACATGATCCGAGGCTATAAACAAAACAAAAAACGGACGAAAAAGGATAAAGAGGCCATGATGTTTGTCAAACAAAAACTGGACGCTGCCAAATGGTTTATTGATGCCATTAAACAAAGGCAAAACACGTTGCTGTTAACGATGGAGGCCATTGTAAAACATCAGTACCGTTTTTTCATTGAAGGCGATGAGTCTGCACTAAAACCCATGATCCTTAAAGACATTGCAGACAGCACAGGCCTTGATATATCTACCATTTCGAGGGTTGCCAACAGTAAATTTGTGCAAACACCATATGGCAATTACCTGCTAAAATATTTCTTTTCCGAATCCATTGCCAAAGAAAATGGGGAAGAGGTTTCCACCCGCGAAGTGAAAAATATATTGCTTGATCTGATTGCAAATGAAGACAAACAAAAACCACTTACCGATGAAAAACTGGCTGAATTACTTAAGCAAAAAGGATATAAAATTGCCAGACGTACCATAGCTAAATACCGGGAACAGCTCAATATTCCCGTTGGGCGACTGAGAAAAGAACTCTGATTATGAAAATGTTTTTACCCCGGTTTTTCAGCATTTTATTTCATCCCCTCCTTACTGTTTTTTATGCTGTCTTATTGATCTTTTACAGCGGGCATTACCTTTGGTTACTGGATTCTCAAATGTTTTATGCGCTTCTGATCATTTTCTTTGCGTTGACATTTGTTTTACCACTAATTATAATTCCCTTCCTTTATTATCAGCAGTTTATTCCTGATTTGTTACTGAAAAAACGCGAAAGCCGTTTTTCCGTATACCTTAGTATTGCTATCCTTTATCTGGTCAGTTCCTTTCTGATATACAAATTTTCTTTTCCGTTGCTGTTAAAAAATATCATGATAATTAGCACAGCCATTGTAGTTATAATTACCATCACCAATAAAATTTATCACATCAGCACCCATGCTATTTCTGTTGGTGTGCTTACCGGCCTGTTGCTTTTTATGGGCATACAGTATAATGTGCCTCTGAAAACAGAAATTATGATTTTATTCCTTGTCGGTGGTATTGTTTCCAGCTCAAGGCTTGCACTTGGCTACCATAAGCCCCATGAAATATATACCGGGTTTACTGGCGGATTTGTCATCATGTTAGCCGGAATGTTTCTTTTGACATAAGATAAGCTCAGTTTACACCGGATAATCCATTGCCATAAATGATTCTGTTTCTGGTTTAACTGGTTTTGTTGTTTTGAGATGCGACTCTTTATCTATGTCAATTAATTGTTTAACTTTGTGAGCGGTAAACCAATAGTTTAGTACATTATGAATGTTTTATTATTAGGGTCGGGTGGTCGCGAACATGCGTTGGCATATAAAATCAGCCAATCTCCAATGCTTAACAAATTATACATTTTGCCGGGCAATGCAGGCACTGAAAGCCTGGGGAAAAACCTCACCCTGCAAAGTGATTTTGCTACCATTGCACGTAAATGTATTGATTTTCGTATTGACATGGTTGTAGTAGGGCCGGAAGCAATGCTCGTAAAAGGAATTAAGGATTTCTTCCAACGTACAGTAAGCCTGAAACACATCAAAGTTGTCGGGCCGGATAAAGCCGCAGCCCAATTAGAAGGCAGTAAAGCGTTTGCTAAAAAATTCATGAACACTTACCATATTCCCACAGCCGGATATTTTGAGGTAAACAACAAAAACAAGGATAAAGGCCTGCGTTTTCTGGATCAACAAAAGCCTCCTTTTGTTTTAAAAGCAGACGGCCTTGCCGCCGGCAAAGGGGTAATTATTTGTGATAACAAAGAACAAGCTGCAGCCAGCCTCGAAGAAATGCTCAGTGGTAAATTTGGAAAAGCAGGAAAAACCGTACTGATCGAAGAATTTTTACAGGGCATCGAAATATCTGTTTTTATTCTTACCGATGGCAAATCATACGCAATGCTTCCCAATGCAAAAGATTACAAACGCATCGGCGAAAAAGATACCGGCCTCAACACAGGTGGAATGGGAGCCGTATCGCCGGTCCCGTTTGCCAACAAAGCCCTTATGGATAAGATAATAGAACGTATTGTGGAACCTACTATTCAAGGCATAAAAGAAAACAACATGACATACGAAGGGGTTCTGTATTTTGGGCTGATGATTGTTGACAATGATCCCTATGTCATTGAATATAATGTCCGCATGGGAGATCCCGAGGCCGAAGTAGTAGTACCCCGCATAAAATCCGACCTGCTGGAACACCTCAATGCTGCATGCACAAATTCCCTTGATAAAGAAACCATAAAAATTGATCAGCGCACAGCAGCAACCGTGATACTGGCCTCAGGAGGATATCCTGAGAAATACGAAAAAGGAAAAATCATAACTGGCATTGACAATATAAAGAAAAGTATAGTTTTTCAGGCCGGAACCAAAAAAGAAAACAACAACATTGTTACCAACGGAGGACGTGTGATGGCATTGACTTCGTTTGGCAAAAATCTGAAAGAAGCCCTGAAACATTCTTATTCGGCAGCCAAAAAGATTGATTTTGATAAAAAATATTACAGGAAAGACATCGGTTTTGATCTTTGAAAAATAATTTATGAGAAACACACTGTGGTTAAGTAAAAATCATCTTGCAAACCTTATCCTGCTGATTGTCTTCAGTGGATTGATCTGGGCATTGCAATGGATTTTTCCCGCTCACCATATCCATACTATGCCACACTTACCCGGCTTGTTGATCCAGGGAACATCCGGATTTAACATGCCTCAACATGTTTTAATTTTACTGGGGTACCCGGTATTTTTGCTCAATCTTTTACTGTTATTTAAACTGAACAGCCAATACCAAATTGTTGCAAACGCTAATTTTCTGATTGCATGGATGTATGTGTTTGTATCGTGCACAGATTATCGTTACCTGCATTTTTCCCCCGGATTATTATCTGTATCCGTGGTACTGATTATCCTGTTTTTATTGTTTCAGGCCACCCAAAAACGCCAGGCTTTGTCAGAATTGTATTTTTCAGGATTGCTTCTGATGTCAGCAGCCTTGTTGAATGCTATAGTAGTGATCTTTATTCCCTTTGTTTTCCTGGCATTGATTGCCACAAAAAGACCCAGCTGGCGCGAACATGTCAATTTTATCATGGGCTTGTTAACAACAGCATTACTGACAACAGGCATATTGTACCTTACCAATAATCTTGACCCCTTACATCACTTACCGGGATTGAATGCTGTGTTTCCCGGTTTAAATATCCCTGATTATAAGGTCGTTTTACATGATTTTATCATAAGCATTTTCACCATTACAGCCATGGTTCACCTCCTGGGAAAAATGGCATCCCATAAAATCATGATACGAAAACATTTTCATGTGATCAATATTCTTCTGATATTAACTGTTATCACTTATTTCTTTTTGGACATGAACATTCTTTTCAGGTTTTACCTGGGAATACCTGTCAGTTTTATTTTGACTCACTTCATCATCTTTACAAAATACAGGTACCTGAAGCGAAGCTTCTTGTGGTTTATGCTTATCATGATGGTGATTTCAGAAGTGCTGGCGGTTTTTAATAATTTGAGCTGATCATTCCGTTTACTTTCTTTGATAAACACTTTCTGTTTTTATTTGTTGCATGAATATGTCTCTCCAGACACTGATTTATTAGTCAGACACTAAATGGTAATGATTATTAATACAGTTTTTCGTGATCAACAAGGCAGATGAAAATAAAAAACGTATTTTTGTGTTTTAATAAACAGTACAAACAGCTTTGAAACATGAATGACAAGGCAAAGCAAAACAAAATAATCCGTGATGTTACGGAAAATGAATATAAATACGGCTTCACCACTAAAGTTGATCAGGATACCATTCCCAAAGGCCTCAATGAAGATGTTGTGAGAACAATTTCAGAAAAAAAACAGGAACCCGAATGGATGCTTGATTTCAGACTTAAGGCTTACCGTAAGTGGAAAACGATGAAAATGCCTGACTGGGCACACCTAAATATTCCGGAAATAGATTACCAGGAAATTGTGTATTATGCAGGCTATAAGAAAAAAGAAACCCCTTCTTCACTGGATGACGTTGACCCTGAAATACGTGACACCTTCAATAAGCTTGGTATTCCGCTTGAAGAACAAAAACAATTAACAGGCATTGCCGTGGATGCCGTGATGGATTCATCATCAGTCAAAACCACATTTCAGGAAAAACTGGCCGAACAAGGCATCATTTTTTGTGCATTCAGCGAAGCGGTACTAAAGCACCCTGACCTAGTCAAAAAATACATGGGCAGCGTGGTCCCGACCGGTGATAATTTTTTTGCAGCTCTGAATTCTGCGGTTTTCAGTGATGGTTCGTTTTGTTATATTCCTAAAGGCGTGCGTACTCCCATGGAGTTATCAACGTATTTCAGGATTAATGCAGCCAACACAGGTCAATTTGAACGGACTCTGATCGTAGCTGAAGAAGGATCTTACGTATCTTACCTCGAAGGCTGTACTGCACCTCAGCGTGATGAAAATCAACTGCACGCTGCCATTGTGGAAATCATTGCCAAAGACGATGCAGAAGTTAAATACTCGACCGTACAAAACTGGTATCCCGGAAATAAAGATGGCAAAGGCGGCATTTACAATTTCGTTACCAAACGGGGCTTGTGCCAGGGGGATAATTCAAAAATCAGCTGGGCACAGGTAGAAACAGGATCGGCCATCACCTGGAAATACCCGTCAACCATACTGAAAGGAGATAATTCTGTATCTGAATTTTACAGTGTGGCTGTTACAAACAATCATCAGCAGGCAGATACCGGCACAAAAATGATTCACCTCGGAAAAAATACACGGAGCACAATCATAACCAAAGGAATTTCTGCCGGATACAGCAATAATTCATACCGTGGCCTGGTAAAAGTGGTCAAAAACGCCCAAAATGCACGTAACTTTTCGCAATGTGACAGCCTGTTGCTTGGGGACAAATGCGGAGCTCATACCTTTCCGTACATTCATTCCGATAACGATACGGCTGTGCTGGAACACGAAGCAACCACATCAAAAATAAGTGAAGACCAGATATATTATTGCAAACAACGTGGTATTTCCGAAGAAGATGCCATTGGTCTTATTGTTAATGGCTATGCCAAGGAAGTAATCAATAAATTACCCTTGGAATTTGCCGTGGAAGCTCAGAAATTATTGCAAATTACCCTGGAAGGTTCCGTTGGATAATGATGAATGATAATAAGCACACATATCAACAATTAAAATCGTATTTCGAAAATGAGATTTTTGATAAAGAAGAGCTCGTAACTATGATCCATGAAAACAAGCTCTACGATGTGTGTTTTGATCTTGCCATGACAAACGACAATCCAGCAGCATGGCGTTCTGCATGGGTGTTGTCTGCTTGCCGGAAAAAGTATCCTGAACAATGTAAAAAATACCTGCCTGATGTAATCAGAGCCTTACCGTTAATTACGCGTGACGGGCAAATCAGGGAATTGCTGAAGATTTTCAGAAATCTGGCGTATGAGGAATTACCGGAACAGGAAACGGGCTTGTTGTTTGATTTTTGCATGCACACGTTTCAGGATGCAGCCAAACAACCTGGAACACGAAGTACGGCTTTACAAGTGCTGCTGATTTTTGCCCGTAAAGAACCCGATTTGCTTGGAGAGATTCAGGCTGCTTTTCATTTCATTAAACCACAGCTCAGCAAGGGGATCAGACAATCCTGTGAGCACAAAATAAACAGATTACAAAACGAATACGAATGTTGATTAAAACATATAATCATGCTAAAGATCAAAAATTTACATGCAGAAATTGAAGGAAAGAAAATCCTGAAAGGGATTAACCTTGATGTTAAACCGGGTGAAATTCATGCCATCATGGGCCCAAACGGAAGCGGAAAATCTACCCTGGCTTCAGTACTCACCGGCCGTAATTTATTCACAGTAACCAAAGGGGAGGTTGAATTCCTGGGCCAAAACCTGCTGGAAATGGAACCGGAAGAGCTGGCACGCAAAGGACTTTTTCTTAGCTTTCAATATCCGGTGGAAATTCCGGGCGTCAGCATGACCAATTTTATGAAAACAGCAGTAAACCAAATCCGCAAATATCAGGGCAAAAAAGTCCTTTCATCGGCTGATTTTTTGAAATTCCTGCGCGAACGCAAATCCCTGATTGAACTGGATACATCCCTGACAAACCGCTCCGTAAATGAAGGGTTTTCAGGAGGCGAAAAAAAAGAAAAATGAGATTTTCCAGATGGCTATGCTTGAACCCAGGCTTTCCATTCTTGACGAAACTGACTCAGGCCTGGATATTGATGCCCTCCGGATTGTTGCCAATGGTGTCAATGCCTTAAAATCCAAAGACACCTCCACGATTGTCATTACGCATTATCAACGACTTTTGGATTACATTGTCCCGGATGTTGTGCATGTGCTGTATGACGGTAAACTGGTAAAAACCGGTGATAAAACCCTGGCACTTGAACTTGAAAAAAAAGGCTATGACTGGATAAAAAACGAATTGGATTAAAGCTTCGCAACTATGGAAATCAACAATTATACCAAGGCTTATACCAACCTGAAAAAATCACAATGCAATGTTTTTCCTGATATCATAAGAAAAGAAAAAGATGATGCTTTTGATTTTCTAAAAAAACATGGACTTCCCGGCAGGCAAGATGAACGATACCGTTACCTGGATTTTGATGTTGTTTTCGATGAAAAGTATTCGCTGGTATTACACAAACAAAAGCTTGAAGTTGACCTCAATGAATTTTTCCATTGTGAAGTGGAAGATCTGGATACTGAATTGATATTATTATCCAACGGGTTTTATTATGACAGCACTCATAACGGAAGGTTACCTGATTCTGTTATTGTATGCAGCATGCAGGAAGCATTCCATAAATACCCCACACTGGTTTCAGAACATTTCAACCGGTATCTCAAGGAGCGCGGTGATGGCTGGGCAGCACTGAATACCATGCTGGCGAATGATGGTGTATTTATTCATGTCCCTGACAACATCCATGTGCCCAAACCCATACAAATTGTGAACTTGACTCATGGTTTTTACGAAAAGGAATTGTTTCAACGCAATTTATTTGTTGTTGGTGAAAATGCATCACTGAAACTTGTTTTGTGTGACCACAGCCTCAACAATGCAAAAACAGTTTCTCATCTTGCATCAGAACTATATGTAGGGAAAAATGCCGGATTACAGATATACAACCTTCAAAATGAACCGGACGGGAACAATATCTTCAATCACATGGCAATACATCAGGAAGCAGGATCAGAACTTTTGTCCTTTGCTTTTTCACTGCACGGCGGGAGCATCCGGAATAATATTTATGCTACACTAAACGGCCCGCATGCAAACAGCAATATTTTTGGCCTTACCTTATCGGACAGACAACAACACATGGATAATTTTGTTTTTGTGGATCATGCTGTGCCGGATTGTACAAGCAATGCTTTTTTTAAATCAATATTGGATGAATCTTCCAGTGGTGCATTCAGTGGACGCGTGCTTGTACAAAGAGATGCACAACGTACCACTGCCTATCAAACCAACAATAATATCTGCCTGACCAATACTTCCCAGATGCGCACAAAACCCCAGTTGGAAATATACGCCGATGATGTAAAATGTTCACACGGTGCCACCATTGGCCAACTGGATGAAGAAGCCATGTTTTACCTTCGAACACGTGGCATTGATAAAGCCGAAGCACGATTTATGATGATGTTTGCTTTTGCCAATGAGGTGGTTAGGAAAATTGACATCGAACCCTTGCGAAATCGTGTTGAAAGCCTGGTATCTAAACGCTTAAGGGGAGATGAGGTCCTTTGTGAACATTGTTTATTGAATTGCAATGAGAGATAATTAGAGTCTGTCTATAAAGTCCATACTCTTAAAATTAAGAAGACATTACTAACACACACTAATTACATTTCAAGGGAGCATAATCTCTTATTTTTGAAAAAATACGATTACATTTGTGTCAAAGTATCCAAAAATGAGCGAACAAATCAAACATGAATGTGGTATTGCTTTCATTAGATTGCGTAAGCCACTATCCTACTATCAAAAAAAGTACGGAAGCTATAATTACGGGCTTGAAAAAATGTACCTGTTGATGGAAAAACAACACAATCGAGGGCAGGATGGTGCCGGTGTATTGAGCATAAAAAACAACATCCCTCCCGGGAATAATTACATCAACAGAGTCCGCTCAAATGCTGAAACTCCCATTAAAGATGTGTTTGACCAGATATATCGACAACAAACACAGATACTAAACGGGAAAAAAGTCAATCCGGATTATGCCTATAAAAACTTGCCCTTTGCAGGAGACATCTACATGGGTCACCTCAGGTATGGTACTTTCGGCAAAAATGATATAAAGTTACTTCATCCGGTAATGCGGCTAAACAACTGGAAAAGCCGGTCATTGATGTTGGCAGGTAATTTTAATTTAACCAATGTGGGAGAATTATTCCAAAATCTGATTGATTATGGCCAGCATCCAAAAGATTACAACGACACCGTTACCATGTGGGAAATGATTGGTTTGGATCTTGATGAAGCCAATCAGACTCTTTTCAGGGACATGAAAAACGATGGCATCAGCAATCGAAAGATTTCCGATCTCATGCCCCGGAAACTCAACATAGCAAACGTCCTTCAAAAAGCCGCTGAAAACTGGGACGGAGGTTATGTAATAGAAGGCATTGTCGGGCATGGTGATTCGTTCATTACCCGTGACCCATGGGGAATACGTCCGGCATTTTATTATGAGGACGATGAAATTGTGGTGGGTGCTTCAGAGCGACCGGTGATACAAACTGTCATGAATGTAAAAGCAAATGACGTTCATGAACTGAAACCCGGTACTGCAATGATAGTGAAAGCCGATGGCTCATTAGAAAATCACATGATACGCATTCCACAGGAAAAACGGTCATGTTCCTTTGAACGAATCTATTTCAGCAGGGGATCGGACAAGGATATTTATGAAGAAAGAAAAAAGCTCGGCGTAGGCTTGGTAGATCAGGTACTGGAAGCCATTGATTATGATTTTGACAATACGGTATTCTCGTACATCCCCAACACGGCTGAAACCGCTTTTTACGGTCTGCTTAAAGGCATGGAAAACATGCTTATCAATGAGAAAATCATGGCCCTCCGTAATCATGACAGCCCCATGACTGAAGATGACATGGCCACTTTGCTTGCCAAGCGTCCCCGGACTGAAAAAATTGCCATAAAAGATGTAAAGCTCCGTACTTTCATTGCCCAGGATGAAGGACGCAAAAATATGGTGGAACATGTGTATGACATCACTTATGGTACCGTTAACAGGCAAAAAGATACGCTGGTAATCATTGATGACAGCATTGTGCGCGGCACCACCCTAAAACAAAGCATCCTGCGTATTCTTGACAGGCTCGAAGCCAAAAGAATCATCATTGTATCCTCTGCCCCGCAAATCCGGTATCCCGATTGTTACGGTATTGATATGACAAGGCTTAATGATTTTGTAGCATTTCAGGCTGCCATCGCCTTGCTTAAAGACAACAACAATGAAAAACTCATTGATGAAGTATATAAGGATTGCAAAGCACAGGAAAACCTCCCAAAAGAAGAGATGGTAAACCATGTGCGGCGAATTTACAAAGCGTTTACTCCCGAACAGATATCTGCAAAAATTGCGGAATTATTAACCCCGCCTGAAGTACAGTCAAAAGTTGATATTATTTATCAGCGTATAGAAACCTTGCATGCAGCCTGTCCGGAACATACCGGAGACTGGTATTTTACGGGGAATTATCCTACACCTGGTGGTGTTCAGGTTGTAAATCGTGCTTTTATTAATTATAAAGAAGGGAAAAACGAACGCTCCTATTGAGCCATAGAAATTTTCCCCGCTATTGCCGGTAAACGATAACATCGTCAAGCAGGAACAAGGTAGATTCTACATTGCTTCCTGTGTATTTGAATGCGATATACACTTCTTCATTTGTGTAATCACTCAAATCAACTTCACTTGCCAACGTCCAGTCGGGAGCATATCCACTGACAGGGCCATCTGATATATCAGCCGTGACTTCTGTCCAGTTGCTGTTGTCTGGTGTGTTCCCGTCATAGTCAGTGGATATCATTACCTGCAGTGTTCCATTTTTGTCATAAGCAGCACGTGTAACAAAATCCATGGCATGGTCTCCATCTTGGAGTAATATAGCAGGAGAAATCAACCAACTTTCCACACTGCTTTCGCTGGCATCACGGCCATCAATAATAGCAGATACCGTTCTTCCGGTTGTTTTGGCTTTCCATGATAATATTCCGGCTGTGCTTATGTTATACCATCCCTCAAGGCTGATAAGTTGGCCATTATCAGCCGAATTGAAATTTTCAGAAAACACAGTATCATACACACCACAACGCAGGCCATCCATATTCAGTTCATAATATGAGCGGAGATACAATTGCCACTCATCTCTGAACTGGCCGACTATAGCAATCAGGGAACCTCTTCCTTCCGGAACCCGGTAGGAAGCAAAATCAGCATACCCGGATGTTCTCACGGTCATTTGCTGGCCGTCACAATTTTCAATGGTTCGGTTTTCAGTGAGGAGGTTTTCAGTATCAGCAAAGGTTTTTCCAATATCATCTTCAATAAACTGCACATTGGTTAATTTAATAAGCTCCCCCTGATAGGCACCTGTCTGTATCTGGCCAATTTCTACTTCCTCGGGTGTAATCTCACAATCGGTAGCTATTTTTACAATATTTTCATCCACATGTACCGAATCAAGTTGCAGCATGTTTTCATAATCTCCGAGAATAAGACCGTTTAAAAATAAACGAACAGAATCTCCCTGGTATATACCGCCGCTGGACATCAAATGCAAATTAATAGCACCGGTTTCATCCTGCACATACGCAGATTTATAGATGTTTCCTTTCTTGTCATCCATGGTGCAAGCGCAATACACGGAATAATCTTTTGAAAATTTATACCCTTCAGGATACATTCCAGATTGTACACTGTCAATGTACATTTGTCTGAGATCCCCGATGGTTAACACATTTCCGGTGGGAATATCCTGGATTTCAGGTTCATCAAAGTCATCATGAATGCAACTGCCAAACAGAAAAACAGTGGCAAGCAGGATCAGAATTCCGATTTTATATGCTGTATTTTTCACAATAATAGAGTTTTAATATTCAATCAATTCATTTTAGTTAGTTTCTCCACAACGGGGCCCATCCAGATTAACCTCATCTGTAGTGCGTATTAACAACTGCCAGGCAATATCCCCGCCTGAATACTGAAATTTTGTTATCACACCGGTAATATCACCTTTCCCTTCCGGCAGGCTATCCCTTGCAAATTCGGCATAATCACTTGTTCTTACGATGATACTCTGACCATCACAATTTTCAAGTGTGCGATTTTGTGCCGAAGCACCATTTGCGTCTGCATACGTGTTGTTTAGCTCGCTTTCTGCAAATTGTACATCATTCAGCTTAATCAGTTCACAATCGTATTCCCCTGACATCACTTCGGGAATGGTAGTAACAGCAGGTTCTATGTTATTATTTTCTTTCTGCACTACAATGTGTGTTTCAATCTCAAGGATTTCGTCAAATACAAGCTCAAGTTTACCGCTGTAATCAACAATGGTTGCTTTATTCAAATTAATCCTCACGCACTCTCCGGCATGAACAGCCCCAGCAGTGCTTAACCGGTATAAATTTATGCCACCGGTTTCATCCTGCACATACGCTTCCTTGTAAATATTGCCTTTTGAATCATCCATGATAACCGTGGCATACAACATGTAATCTTCTGTAAACTGATAATTTTCTCCACTGTCCTGATATATCTGATACACATCCTCAATGTTGAGTTTCATGTCTTCAAGTACCGTATTCAAAGGGGGGTGATCAAAGTCATCGACACAGGCAAAAACACCGAAAAGCATCAATGTAAACAAGCTTATTATCGAAATATTTTTATTCATTGGATTAGATTTTAAAATTAGAAACTAAAATACAGGTTAAGAAAATAGGTCCGTCCATACATATAAAAATATTTTGGCGGAAATTTATCAATGTCTGCAATGTCATATCGGTATTGTTCAAAGCCACCGATCCTAAAATCGGTTGTATTTAAGGCATTGTTCACACTCAATGTAAATCCTGCGTAATAATCACCCCATTTAAAAGATTTACCGCCAAAGAAATTCATTGTATAATTAGCTTCCAACATTTTTTGATCCAGCATTTCATCCCACTGGGGGTCATCCACAACGAAATTTTCTATAGCTTCTGCTGTTCTTCTGTCCGGACTGAAATCCAGGAAAATTCTGTCAAAATAATTTACATTCACACCGGCAAACCAATAATTGGGCGAATTGTATTTAATTCCGACACTACCAACCACTTCAGGCATATTCCCCAGGTGATAATTCTTAATGTAAACGGTACGGTCTTCAGCGATAATCTCGGAATCATTATCCTGTGCAATGGTAACTGATGGGCGTGAATTATAAATGTATTGTCCCCATGATCCTGCTGCATTCACAGAAAAGGTCGGTGTAATGTCAACATTCAGCCCCATTTCGGTACCATAATACAACTTGTCCAAATCAGTCATGATATAATTAACAAAACTATTGAGTTCATCATGATAAAAACTCCGGTTCCACAAACCATCTCTGAACGAAGTAAAAAAGCCTGTCAAACGTAAATCAACAGAGGGAGCACTCCACACATAAGACAGATCACCTGCCAGTATTTTCTCGCTTGTCAAATCATCCACTGTATGATTACGTGTGCGGGGAGAAATGTAAGCATCTCTGAAGTACGGTGCATTTGTCATGTATCCTGCATTGAAAAGCACAAAGTGCCGGCCGGTGATTTTATGGGTAAAGCCTGTTTTTATACCATAATCAACAAAATGTTTCTTGGGTGAGTCTCCCAGTGATTCGGTTGGGAATTTCCCATTTCTGCGATTACCGGTCCGCCAGAATTCTGTGTAAGCCAATTTTCCTGACACATAAAAATCCACCCTGTTTACTTGTGGAAATTTGAAGTTCAATTGTGCAAAAGCATCATGGCTGTTTACATTTGCAATATAATCGTATCCGATGATATCTCCCTCCTTTGCAATGTGGTTGGGATTATCCATATCGTTGTCTGCAACACTGGGATCGGCAAAATCACGTTCGGCAAACTGGTCAATGTCAAGCCAGTAATCACCACCCAGAAGATCAACTACCGTCTGAAAATGATGTCCTTTATAAAACCTAAAATTCAACGCCCCGGTAAATGTGGTGTACTCATCCAATTTATTTGTGTAGGTTGAATTGGCACCATACTGTCTGATATCGGTACGCCCTTCTTCAATGATAAATTTTGAGCGCATGCCGGTAACATCATTGCCAATAATGCCTTCAGCGTTATTCACCGTATAAAGGTTTTTTGCGTTGGCCTGATAAAAACTTTCCCAGTCAAGCTGAGTAACATCCTCGTTACCTGATTGCCACAGTTGCGTATAATATTGAGACATTTCGGGGTCATCTTTCCAATAACTCGGCAGTTTTTTATAATAATCCGGACGTGGATCAGCAGCATCGTACCAATTCAAACGCGTAGAACCTCCCCGTCCGAATGTGTAGTTTATTCCTGTGGTAAGTTTTTGTGTTTCATCAATATCCCAGTAATGATTGATCAACACTTTTGGTTTGTGATAGTTGCTTACCCTGGAGTTTCTTTTTTCGCCATTCTGATAGCCCCAATATGGATTGTAAAAGTTGTTGTCTGCCAGGTCATAAACTTCCTGTGTGCCTACCCCGGTTTTTCCCCGGCGTGATGGAGCTCCAAAACCGACAAGACCAATGCTGTGTTTTTCATTCAGCTTCCGTTCAACAGACAATAAATAAGCATAGGCATCATAAAAAGAGCCTTCAACATACCCTTCTTTAGCCCAACGCTTGGACCCTGATAAGGTAATTGCCCAGCCATTGTCCATCATACCTGTACTGTGTATAAACATGGCACGATTTGTATAACTTTTGTTAGCCAGCGAATAAGTCACGCGGGTTTGTTTCCTGTCTTTGGAGGCTCTCATTGTAATATTGGTTAGCCCTGCGACATTCCCAAAGCCATAATCATTTGCTTTCAACCCAATGGTAATGGTTTTGTTTCTTACGGCATCATTCAGGCCTCCCCAATTGCTCCAGTAAGCAGGGCCGTTTTCTATGTTATTCATTACCATGTTATTGACTGTAACGTCCAGATAACGACTGTCGTATCCACGGATATTGAACCTGGCCTGGCTGAATACATAAGCAGCACGCTGCACAAAAATATCACTGGAAGAGTGCAATAAGCCTGCAATGTTTTGTGATTGTTCTCCTTCTGTCAGTTCAGATTCTGAAATGGTAAATACTTCCACCTCACCCTGGACTTCCTGTTCAATTCTGGTCGTGTCTTCTTCATTTTGTCCGAAAACCTGTGATATGGGAAATAACACAAGAAAAATCAAGGCATATTTTTTCATCTAAATGCTGTTTAATTTTTAAAAAATCATTGGTCAAAAGTAATAAAAAATCGATTTTTTTCATAG
>JAQIDD010000295.1 GCA_027858215.1 Candidatus Delongbacteria bacterium
CAAAGAATACAACAAAGCAGACAAATCATTTTATGAAATAAAAGACAAAAACGATTTTTACGGCCCACTGGCCACCTATTTTTACAGTCATATAAAATATCTCAAAAGACAGTATCAAACAGCATTAGAAGGTTTTAATTCTTTAAAAGACCATGCGCTTTTTGCACAAATTGTGCCTTTTTACATCACACAAATTTACCTTTTGCAGGAAAAATACGATGACATCATTGAATATTCCCCACCACTCCTGAAAAAAATTGACAGCGAGCGTACGGCCGAAATTACGCGCATCATTGCCGAAGCTTATTATCAAAATAAAAATTATGCTAAAGCACTTGAATATTTTACTCAATATGAATCCAATGTAGAAGAAATCAATGATGTGGAGTATTATCAAATCGGGTTTACCCATTATCGCAATGACAATTACGATAAAGCTGCGTATTACCTGCAGGAAGTCATCGGGGTTGAAGATTCATTGACACAAAATGCCGCTTATCACCTGGGGATGTGTTACATCAAACAGGGCAAAAAAAACAAAGCAAAAACCGCTTTTGGCATTGCTGCTCAGAATGATTTCGATGAAGAAATCAGTGAAGACGCCCTGTTCAATTACGCAAAATTGTGCTTTGAACTGGATTATTCCCCATTCAACGAAGCCATCAATTCATTTCAGCGGTTCTTAGAAAAATACCCCACATCCGTAAGGATTGATGAAGCTTACGATTATTTGTTAAAAGCAGTATTGAGCACCAACAACTACGCAGAAGCATTGAAAGTCATACAGGACATTCCAAATCCCACACCTGAAGTGCATGCAGCACACCAACGGCTTGCCTATTTCAGGGCCATGGAATATTATGCTGACCTCGATTTGAAAAACGCCATCGATTACCTGGATGAATCACTGGAATACAAACAATACAATTCTGAATTTACAGCCCTTGCCTACTATTGGAAAGCCGATGCATTTTACCGCCAGGAAAAATTTGACACATCCATTGAACTGTACAATAAATGCTTGAGGACCGGTGGTGCTATAAATCTTGATTTGTACGGAAAAGCATATTACAACGTTGCGTATGCCTATTTTCAGCAAAAAAAATACAAAGAAGCAGGGATGTGGTTCAGAAAATATGAAGACAATGTGGACAAAGAGGACATCAACAACATGCTATGTGATGCCTGGAACCGGGCCGGAGATTGTTATTTTATCACTTCCATGTTTTCAGCTGCTTATGATTATTACAATAAAGCAGCTTCTTCGTGTACCTACGATGCAGATTACGCGTATTACCAAAAAGCGTTATCACAGGGGCGATTAAAACAACACCGCCCTAAAATCAACAGCCTGCTAACTTTGAAAGAAACATACCCGGCCTCCACTTACATAGCCGGTGCTGTGTATGAAATCGGCAGAACATATCATTCCAACATCGAAAATGCAGATTCTGCCATTTACTACTATAGACAGTACATTGAAAATTACTCCCGCGGGGTCAAAATGAAGTCTGCCTTGTCTTCACTGGCAAACCTGTACTACAATAAAGGCCAGCTCAACAAATCGCTGGATACCTACAAAGATATTGTGGCTAAATACCCCGGAACCAGTGAAGCTGTCAATGCCCTGGAAATGATCAAAAATATTTCCGTAGAAATGAATGACCCTGATTATTATGTCAATTACGTTGAAGATGAGGGAATTGATACAGACATTTCCGATTTTGAAAAAGATTCCATGAAATACAAATCTGCTGAAAAATTGTACACAGAAAATAATATCCCCCAGGCAATGCGGGCTTTCGAATCTTATTTGGATACCTATCCGAACGGCTCATACAGTCTCGAAGCCAATTATTATTATGCCAGGTGTTCAGACAGTGAAGATAAAACAGACCAGGCACTTAACGCTTATAAAAATGTGATTGAACGCTCCAACAATCCGTTTACTGAAGGAAGCCTGTTGCGTGCAGCCAGCATATGTTTTGATAACGAGAACTACACCAAAGCGTTTGAATATTTTGAGGATCTTGAAGGCATCTCGTCTGAAAACAAAGAGCGCATATTGATTGCCAGGCTGGGTATGATGAGATCAGCTTTTCTTAACAATAACTTTGATAAACTGATTCCAGCAGCTCAGGCAGTACTTAATACGGAAAAAATCAATGAAACACAGGAACGGGAAGCCCTCAACAAGCTGGCAAAAGCCTATTATAATACTGAACGTTACGAGCTTGCCCTGAGCACGTACAAAAAACTCAGCCATGATGTCACAAGTTATGAGGGAGGTGAAGCGAGGTATTTTGTTGCCTTAATCAATTACAAGCTTGAACATGACAGCATAGCCGAAAATGTGGTAATCGAATTTTCAAAAGCCACCAGCCCCCACCGGTACTGGCTGGCAAAAGGATTTTTATTGCTGTCTGATATTTATACCGCCCGTGGTGAATATTTCCAGGCAACCCATATCCTGAAATCCATCATTGATAACTATACCAATGAAAGTGACGGCATTAAACTTGAGGCACAGGATAAACTCACTGAGGTAAAAGCCCTTGAAGAGGCAGAAGCCATGCAGGATAAAAGCCGGTTAATCCAACCCGTTGACAGCATTCAGCCAGTAGATACTATTCAGCCGGCAGACAGCATCCGGAAACAAAATCAAGACACTGATAAAAACCTAAAAGACAATGAAAATACAGAACAAGATGACTAAGCTGATAAACAAATTTGGTACAGCAATCATTGTTGTATGCTTGTTGCCTTTTGTCACCATGGCGCAACAAGACGAAGAAGGTGATGGGTCCATTTCAGATCAACAGGTAACCGTTATCACTGAATATACACCGGTTATTGCTAATTCGGTGAGAATTGAAAAGTTGCCTGAAATCAAAGACACTTTTGATGTGGAAATTGATTTTGATTACGACATTTATAGCAAACAGCAATCCACTACCTACAACCCGGAACCGCTCAAAGCAGCAACACTGAAGGGTGAACCAAAAGTCACCATGGAAAACGGTTATGCCCGGTTGCTCCTGGGCAGCAAACTCATGATCAATGCCGATCTGTATTACAACAACACCAGAAGCAGCAACCTGAATTGGGGTATATATGGCTCCCATGCATCAGGTCACGGGAAACTGGATAATATGATCCGCGATGATGTGTATGCCGGGTACAACAAAAACAACATCGGGACATTTGGCAAACGGATGTATCCCGAAGCCACCATTTATGGCAGCCTGGATTTCAGAAGTACAAAACATTTTTTCTACGGATACAATACCGAAGGGGTAAATCTTGAGAATGGTTTTATTCGTCCGGACACCAAATCCAACTTTACAGGCGACAATCAATTTCAACGGTACAACACGCTTTCAGCACGGACCATGGCAAAATCCCGTTTTTACAATCCCAAAGCAATGAATTATGACGTCAGGCTGAATTATGACCTGTGGTTTGATGTTGAACAAAACATGGCCCATTACCTTGATTTCAATTTAAATCTCAATAAACGCATCAAAAAAGAAATTGTGGGCGCAAATGCAGGCTTGGTTGTAACTCCCGCTAATTACCTGTCTGTTTCCCCATTGTATGTCAATATGAGTCCGTACCTTGCACACTATACAGATAATTTTAAATTGAAACTGGGATTACATACCAGGTCCCGTTTTATGGAAGATTCTTCAGCTTATCATTTTTACCCTGACATTTACATTGAACACAACATTGCCGATGTTATCCTGCCTTATGCTTCTTTTTCGGGCAATCTGCAAGAAAATCCCATCCATAAGATCAGTCGAATCAATCCATACATTAATGATGCACTGAATGTATCGGATGTCAATATTAAACAACATCTGACCCTTGGATTTAAAGGCCGGATTTCAGACGAGGTACAGTTTAATCTCAACGGGCATTATGTGAAAGCTGAAAATCAATACTTTTTCGTGAATGATTACGGAAATTTGCCCTTGCGTAACCGTTTCAGTGTTGAATACACCGATGTGGAAATGTTTAAATTTTACGGGGAACTCAATTTTGATTTTGGGCATAATTTCAATTTAAGGGCTTATGGGCATTACAAACTTTTTACATCCCTGCAGGACATTGAAAAACCCTGGCATGTGCCGGCATTGAAATGTGGGCTCTATGCACGTAAATGGATACTCCCAGGATTGAATGTCAGTGCCGATGCTTTTGTGTTGATTGACCGCTATGCGTTGGTTCCTGAAAACAACAACGCTGCATCCCTTGTGCCGGAAAAAATGGCCCCGGCCCCTGCTGTGGATGTAAACCTGAAAGCTGAATACGCTGTTAACCAACAATTAAACGCTGTGTTGGAATTGAATAACCTTGCTTTTCAAAATTATGAAATATGGAATCAATACCCCGTTTACGGATTTCACATCATGATGGGAATCAATTATTCATTCTAATTAGTGTTTGTCCATAATGTCCAATATCTTCGTTGTAGCTCAAATTTTAAATCCTCGAATACGTTAGTATGCTGCGGTTTAAAATTTTCACACGCCTTAATCTTGAACATTATGA
>JAQIDD010000305.1 GCA_027858215.1 Candidatus Delongbacteria bacterium
TCTATACTGTTGTCTCCGATTTTAAATTTAATACTTGACAAATCAATTAAAATTGAATCATCTGACAAGTTACTTAATGTAGTCTCAATATAATAATAATATTTATCACCATGATTTTCAATATATTCCACATCACATTTACCGTTAATTTCATGCAAGGTTCTATCAATTTCATAAAAAACAGAATTGTTCATACTCACTTTAAGTTGATTGCATGAGTAAAATGTTATAATCATCAAAACAATCAATGAAAATCTCATAACAGTTTTTTTATTATTAGTATTATTTCCCATCAATTATGTTATTAAAATTCTTATCTAAGTATCTATTTATTCCTTTGCGATAGTTTCGTGTTGTGTTTCTGAAATTAGGTTGACTTTTTTGATACCAAAGAGCTCTAACTTCTTGTGTTGAAGTAGGCAGTAAACGATAACTATCTCCAAATTTACAATGATCATTATAATGTCCTCTTTCATGATCAAAAGAACTTTTGATATTGTAATAATTATTAACCACTTTTTCACCTGTATTTTGTTCAACAGGTATTTTGATTTTCACATCTGTTGAATATTGCATTATAACACCTTTTTTAAGTCTTTTACTTTTTATTTCAGTATTTAAACCTGTTTTATTATAATGCTCATCAACTGCCAATCTGGCTTCTGGTGACATTTCTGAATCATTAAATAATTTTGCATCCCCTGAAGTTTGCAATAAAGGCTTCCCTTCTGAATGATTCTTATCCACTAGATTATTGTATGTTTTTTTGTCAACAATCCTAATATTGTGACTATTATCATCACCATCGGAACCCAGATACTTACCATTTTTAGTAAAATAATCATCATCCAACAATCCTGTTGGATCAATTTTATTCAATGGATTCCATTGAGCATAATTATATGGGCTTAAGCTTGGTCTTTCTTTTGCCATGGGGTCCACACTCAGCCAGTTGCTCAGCTCACTGTCGTAGTACCTCGCTCCAAAATAGTTGTAGCCGCTCTCACTGTCTAATTCTTTTGCGGAGAATTTGTAGCGGGAGTCGAAATAATAATTTTGCTGATTAACCCAAAGTTCACCAAAGGGTAAGTATTGCAGGTGTTGTTCAGGCTGACCTTGAAAATCTGAAATAAAGGCAGCACTGCCAAGGTGATCGGGGTGGTAAAAGTACGATGCGATTTCACATTCATTGCCCATATCATATGCAGGTTCAAGTATTTCCGAAAGATCCCAGCTCCCTGTATAACCGGTACAATCAATATTTCTTGTTGTGTATTTTTTCAACCCCTCAGCAAGATGATCTTCATCACCAACAATAAATTCCAGTGGTGGTGAGGTTGGGGGTACCTCTGCCGGCCCGAAACCACCGCCAACCCTGCTGCAAACCCGCTCGCCTTCAATGAAATAATGCTTGGTATATTCATGCTCGGTCATTACGAGGTAGGGGCTGGTGTAAAGGGTTTTTTCAAAAAACACGTTGCTGTATGTGGTTTCTCCGTTAATTTGCATTTGTGTTTCATCTCCGGTTAATTTCCATACGCGATCGCCGGGATCATCGTACAAATATACGGATAAATTTGATAACTCACCACGGTTATAAATGGCTGTCATCCTGTTTTCTTAATCTTTGGTGAACCTAAAACTCCGTGCTGTTTTTTTGAAACAAGCCAGGTGTTCTTCAAAGTATTTCAGAGTGCTCCCGGTAAACTGATACACGTTGGAGCCATCAATCAAGACCATGATGTACAATAACTCTGAGCGGTTGATTTTTGTGTTTTTCCCGATGCCATATACTTCATGTCCTTCCATCCCGGCTACGGTAACAGGTTGTGGTGTCATGTCCTGGTTTTCCATGAATTCAAGCGGGTATTTTTTTAGTATTTGTTTTAAATAATGTTCAGATGATTCCCCTTTAGGTATGGTGGATTTGTTGATCATAAAGGCTGTTTTGGCATCTGTTTGACTGGGCATGTGCCCGTCGTCTGTGAAAACCAATGAGGACATCAGGACATCCCCGGGTTTTAACCCGCAAATCTCATGATTTACGGTAAAATCAAATGCTTCCTGTATGGATTCATCTTCTTCAGGTTCATAAATGACACTTAACAAGGCAGTTTTTACACGTTTGGCTTCGGCTTTGGCGTCATTATCTTTGACCCAGGATGCGTTGAGCAGGTACGTGTTTTCCATGTCGCCAATCACGAGCCTGTACCGCAAGTATGTTTTGCCGTATGACATCTGGATGCCACCCTGAAGAAGAGCCTGGGAACCATTAATTTTGTACATGGTTTCATCAGATACGACCATGCCTTTGCGAATGTCTTTGTTCTTTTTAAAAGCCAGCAAATTATTTTGCACACTGCCGGGGACTTTTACTACCATGATTGATCCTTCTGCCAGCTTGTTTTCAAAACCAGTGAAACGTTCTGATGTTGTGTAGTTTTCCGGTGCGACAATACTGAGGCCTGTTCCCGGAATTTTTACATATCCGGCATGTTCTTTGTTCTCAATTTTAATGGATTTTTGTGCAAAAGCATTAATTTGCAGGCTGAAAATAATAAGTATGTACAAAACTTTTTTCATAATATTCCGTTTGTTTTACCAATATCTGACAAGATTTATGCCATATTGTTTCACATATATTCTTTTGTTTTTCCTTTTGACAAAGGTAATCATTACACCGGTACAGGCACAGGAAAATGTCGATGTTTATAAAGATCGTGTTTTTGATGACAGCATAAAAACGGTAAGAATCCATCAAAGCGGATGGGAGATTTCTTCTCCTTTTTATGAACTTAACAGCGATAAACAGCTTGTTCTAAGTTTTGATGACTTGCGTGAAAACCCGCGTGATTTTCAATACCGGATCATACATTGCGATCAACACTGGAGCAAAAGTAATTTGTTTTTCAATGAGTACATTGATGGCTTTGAAACCAATTATATTGATGACTATGATATGTCGATAAATACTTTCATTCCTTACACACATTATGAGTTGAAACTCCCCAACGATGATATAGATTTCAGAATTTCCGGAAATTACGTGGTGGAAGTGTACGAAACATCTCAACCTGAACGTGTTCTGTTTGTGAAACGTTTTATGGTTGTACAGCACAAAGCAAAGGTAAATGCAGAGGTAAAACAACCGGTTGTCAGCCTGTACAGAAGCCTGGGGCATGATATTAAGTTTAGCCTAGAAACCAATGGCATGCAGTTTAATAACATGTATGATGATCTGGATGTGTGCATTGTTCAAAATTATCAATGGGAATCAGCTAAATCTGATTTTACTCCTGATTTTGTGAACAACGATGAGATTGTTTTTCACCGGGATGACCAGGCCGTATTTAAAGCCATCAATGAATACAGGCGTTTTTCTATACGTGAACTGAAATATACCGACAGTGAAGTGGAAGCCATCAATTTTGAGCGTCCGGATTACTATGTACGTTTGGTAAAAGATACTGACAATCAATTCAGGCAATACCTTGACAGAACGGATTTCAATGGTCGTTATGCTATATCCAACCGGGAAGGCTGGGAATCGCTTACGGATTCAGATTATGTGTGGGTAAAATTCCGGTTGCAGGCGCGAGCTAATCTTTTGCCATCAACTGTCCATGTATACGGCGAACTGACCCAATGGCAATGCAATGAAACATCGGAAATGACATTCAATGCTGAAAAAATGCAGTATGAAACAAGCTTATTGTTGAAACAGGGGGTGTATAATTACCGCTATGTGTTGAAAAATGAATCGGGTGACATTGAACACATGCGTTTTGAAGGCTCACATTACCAAACGGAAAACGATTACCTGATCATAGCCTATTATCACGATCGACGCTTAGGTGACGACCGTATCATTGGGTTTGATATTGTGAATTCGAGGCACTGACGAAGACCGAATACCAAGGTCGGAAATCCTGAATTTTAATGTTTCTGGTGTTAAAGTGCTGACACGTGAAATTTATTCCCTATCTTGTGTTTTATAAAAATGAGCTTGTAATCAACCAAAATTTTAAAGAAATGAAAATAGCATTTGTAGGGACTTACCCTCCGCGTCAATGCGGTATAGGCACTTTTACCAACAATTTAATTATGTCAATTCTTGTCAATGCCGGAAACAAAAACATCAGTGATCTGGCCAACGTAATAGCGCTTAATGATCCCGGAGAAGAAGAAACTTATGATTATCCTGAAGAAGTGAGGTTTACCATCCGCCAGGAACATCAACGGGATTATATCAATGCGGCGAGATACATAAACCTGAGCGATTCGCAGGTGTGTATCCTGAACCATGAGTTTGGGATTTTTGGTGGTGATGACGGTGTGTATGTCCTTTCGATGCTATACAGGCTTAAAATCCCGGTGATTGTGGTATTTCATACTGTCCTGAGTGAGCCTTCTTTTGTGCAGGAAAACATAGTGAGGGAAATTGGAAAACTGGCGCATGAGGTTGTTGTAATGAGTCACAAAGCAAAAAATATGTTGCGAGAACATTATGATACACCTGATGACAAAATAAAAATCATTGAACATGGGGTCCCTTATTATCCTGGCATTTCACATCAGAAAATAAAAGAAAAATACAATTTCAATGGATATCAAGTGTTGCTGACGTTTGGTTTACTCAGTCGCAACAAAGGCATTGAAACAGTTATCAATGCATTGCCTGCCGTGGTTGAAAAGCACCCCGACGTTTTATACATTGTCATGGGAAAGACACATCCCAATGTGTTAAAACATGCAGGGGAAGAGTACCGGAATTATTTAAACCTGCTGGTTAAAAGGCATAAGCTCGAAAACAACGTTATTTTCCTGAAAACTTTTTTGAGTGAAGATGTGTTGTTTGAGTACCTCAGGGCATGTGACATTTACATTACCCCCTATCTCAATGAAGCTCAAATCACCAGTGGCACCCTTTCTTATGCTGTGGGTGCCGGGGCAGCAGTATTGTCCACACCCTACTGGCATGCAAGCGAGCTTTTGGCTGATGGCAGGGGCAGGTTGTTTGATTTTAATGATTCAACTCAACTGGCATCTGTTCTGAATGAAATCCTTGATGATCCCGACAAAATTGAGACATTAAGAAAAAATGCATTTGAATACGGAAAAACATTGCGCTGGCAGCTAACAGGACATAAATACTTGTCACTTATAGAATCAATACAACAGGCTGCATTGCCACTTGAGAAGGATAAGAAACTTGTTGTAGATACATCCATGCTGCCAAAATTCAGGCTCCATCATATCAAAAGACTTACCGATGATACCGGTATTGTGCAACATGCCAGGTATGGGATCCCCAACCTGAAAGAAGGCTATTGCCTTGATGACAATGCCAGGGCCCTGATCATGGTACTGATGTCGTATAGACAAAACAAAGACCCACAGGCACTGGATTATATTCAGGTATATTTGAGCTATATCCAGTATATGCAAACAGACAAGGGCAGATTCCGCAATTTTTTGAGTTTCAACCGGAATTTTCTGGATGAGGAAGGCAGTGAAGATTCTTTTGGTCGTACCATCTGGGCACTGGGTTATCTGATTTCAAGGTCTCCAAAACTCGCTTACCGGGAATTTGGAACAGAACTGTTTAGAAATTCTGTGAAACATTTTGATAATCTGGTTCATCTCCGTGGCATTGCCAATACAATTATTGGGATCAGTTATTACCTGAAAAGCTATGGCTCTGATGAGGGGATGTTGCAAAAAATGCGATCAATGGCTCAGAAACTTACCGGTGCTTATGAAAAAAACAGTGATGATGAGTGGCAATGGTTTGAAGATGCCTTAACTTATGACAATGCTATCCTGCCACTGAGCCTTTTTCACGTGGCTGAGATTACAGGAGAGGAATACATAAAAGAGGTGGCATTAAAAACCATGAAGTTCCTGGAAAATGTTACCCTGAGTAACGGATACCTCTCCATTGTTGGTAGCGAAGGATGGTATCCCAAAGGTGGCACCCGTGCTGAATTTGATCAGCAAGCCACTGATACAATGGCCACTGTGCGCATGTTTTACCAGGGATATAAAGTCACAAAAGACGTTGCCTGTCTCGAAAAAATGTTTCTGTCTTATTTGTGGTATCTCGGTGAAAATGAGTTGCGTATTCCTTTGTATGATTATGAAACCAGCGGTTGTTGCGACGGACTTAAAAGCAGTGGCGTCAATCGTAACCAGGGAGCAGAAAGCACGCTGGCATACCTGATATCGCATATTACTGTTCTCAATTCCATGGAATATGAATTTGAACATTAAAATTAATCTGAAACATTATGAGCATCATTAAGCGTTATCAACACAACCCAATATTAACAAAAGACGATGTCCCGTATCCTGTGGCAACGGTGCACAATGCAGCGGTAGTTAAGCATCAGGATCAATATATTATGATTTTCCGGTCACATCGTCACAATGGCAGATCTATCCTAGGCAAAGCAGTGTCCCAGGATGGTTTTAAATTTAAGGTGGACCCAAAGCCTTTCATGCTGCCTGCACAAACCGGTATATTTGCAGAATATGAAGCATACGGAATTGAAGATCCGCGTATTACATTTATTGATGGTGAATATTTAATTACTTAAAGTGCTTATTCTCAACATGGCGTACGCATTGGCCTAGCCAAAACCAGAGATTTCAGAGAAATAGAAAGGGTTTCCCTCATCACGCAGGCTGATTACCGGAATGTGGTTATTTTCCCGGAAAAATTCAACGGCCTGTATGCAAGGCTCGACCGCCCGCATTCAGAAATAAGCCCCTGGTCAATGTGGATATCCTATTCCCCTGACCTAAGGTATTGGGGTGACAGCAAATTGATAATGAAACCAATGCAATACCACTGGGATGAAATGAAGATCGGGCCGGGAGTTCCGCCCATAAAAACCAAAAAAGGCTGGCTGAACATTTATCATGGCGTATTTCCTACAATGGATGGCAGTGTTTATCGGCTTGGTGTGGCTTTACACGATCTAAAAGACCCATCAAAAATTATGGCGGTTAGCGATGAGTGGATACTGCAACCCGAAGAAATTTATGAGATCACCGGGTATGTGCATAATGTTGTGTTCACCTGTGGCGCCGTGCCTGAAGATGACGGGATGCTAAAATTATACTGGGGAGGCGCTGATAAAGTGATGTGTGCAGGCACAGCCAGGATTGATGAGTTGGTGGAAATGTGTTTGTCAACACCTAGAAAAGCGATTCCCTGATAAATGTTGTTATTAACCATTTTTAATCGTTATTAACTGATTAATGACTAAATGTTTAAAAAAATGCTTAATTTATGAAAATTGCAATGTTAGCACCTGTGGCCTGGCGCACACCACCACGACAATACGGTCCCTGGGAACAGGTCACATCAAATATCACCGAAGGGCTGGTAAAAAAAGGCCTGGATGTTACCCTGTTTGCCACGGCAGATGCTGTTACCAAAGGCAAACTCAGGTATATCTGTCCAAAAGCGTGGGAGGAGGATAAATCTTTGGATCCCAAAGTGCAGGAATGCATGCACATCAGTTTCTTAATGGAACAGACTCACAAATTTGACATCATCCACAACAATTTTGATTTCCTGCCGCTGACTTATTCCAGGTTGTTCAAAACACCCATGGTAACAACCATACATGGTTTTTCATCACCCAAAATTATCCCGGTTTACAAACGCTTCAATGACATCAACCATTATGTTTCTATCAGTCATGCAGACAGAAGCGCTGAGCTTTCATATATCGCCAATGTTTATAATGGCATAGATTCTGATAATTTCACACTCCGCGAAAGCCATGGTGATTATTTGCTGTATTTTGGCCGCATTCATCATGATAAAGGTACCCGTGAAGCCATTGACATTGCTTTGAAATCCAACATGAAACTTATCATTGCCGGCATTATTCAGGATGAAGATTATTACCGGCATCAAGTTGAACCTTTCATTGATGGAGATCAGGTTGTTTATGCAGGGAATGCCGGGCCAGAACAAAGGGACAAATTACTTGGAGAAGCTTATGCCTTGCTGCATCCCATCAATTTTAATGAGCCTTTTGGACTGAGTGTGGCAGAGAGCATGTTTTGTGGAACACCGGTTATAGCGTTTAACAGGGGGGCTATGGCGGAATTAATTGAAGATGGTAAAACCGGTTTTTTGGTTGGAAATGTGCATCAAGCAGTGGCGACATTGCCTGATATCAGAATTATAAACCGTGGGTATTGCCGGAGCAGAGCAGAAGCAAAATTCTCTGTAGGTAAAATGACGGATAGCTATTACGATGTCTATAAGCAGATTTTGGGGCAATAAACGTAAAACAGCAAATAAATTATTTCACTTCGGTTGATAAAGTGCTATTATTCTGACCGTAATTTTTCCAGAAGCTGATTAAGATCAACGGATAAAAACCCGGAACTGGTATCCGACAAGCCGTATGGGATGATAAGTTTATCTTGATGAATAATGTAGCCACATGAATAAACGGCATTCGGCACATACCCTTCCCTTTCTTCTTCATTTGGGATAAGTAAGGGTTCTTTCAGGCGTCCGATTTCTTTTGTAGGATCATCCAGATCCAGCAAACTTGCCCCGAGGCAATATCTCCGCATGGGACCGACACCATGAGTGATCAGTAACCAGCCTTCAGAAGTTTCTATGGGGGCACCGGCATTCCCGATCTGTACATATTCCCAATAATATCTGGGTTCCTGAATCTTTATGGGTTTTTCCCAAACGTTCAGCTTATCGGAAAAGCCTATATAGCTGTTTATCCCGTCTATCCTTGATAGCATAACATATTGGCCATTGATCTTTCTTGGAAACAAAGCAAGGTTTTTGTTCTGAGCACCTTCACCATGCAGTGGTTTTACCTCAAAATTGTAAAAATCTTTGGTTACCATCAGTTTGGGGAGTATGGTATTGCCATCATAAGCTGTGTATGTGGCATAATATGATACTTCGCTGTCATCATCTGTAAAACGCACAAACCTGGCATCTTCAATGCCTTTGCGCTCAGAATATGAAACCGGGAAAATTACCCGTTCTGAAATATGCGTGTCACGGGAAAATTCAATTTTATAATGCGAATCGGCAAGCCACATGATCTGGGAAATCACCTGTTTCTTGGTTTCACTGGTATGATTTCTGGCGATGGTATCCTTAACCGCTTTTTGCAACTCTCCGTAAGTGAAAGTGTCTCCCAGCATATCCATTACCTGTGCGAAAACATCCTCATTCACATGCATTTCCCGGAGTTTCCTGATGAATGAGCCTTTGGTGTATTGTACGCGTTTTATAACTTCTGCTTCATCAACATAAGAACCTGAAGCTTCAAAATAAAGTTCACCTTCCTTGCTGATGGTGCCTGTATGAAAGACAATGCTTGAGACATGGCCATCACCAGAAGCCCTGAAACTTACAAAGATGCGTTTTGAGCCTTCCGATAAGCCGGTTTGATCAGGTGATTCAACCACTGACGGATTGAAAAATGCCGCTGCTGTGATGGAATATTCCATCGAAAAATAGGATCCGATGAGCAGTTTTCTGTCCTCTTTCAGCTTTTCCATTTCCAGTACCGGATTGTTGATAAGTTTTTTTGCCATGTCAAAGTGATCGAAGAAATTTTGGGATATGTTGCGGTGCCGTTTTGAAAATTCACGCAATGTTTGGGCCAATATCAGTTCAACCTCATCGTCTTTCATGGCCAATACTTTTTCTACCAGGTCATTGGATCGTTCGGGGCCGTTGTTGTAAAAGCGGATTATTACACGTTTGAAGTCAGGATAAAACCTGTTTGGCAGGCGTTCTACATTAATTCTCATAAAAATTGCTTAGTTTTTCACCTCTCAAAGGTACAAATCAAATTCGGTAATCATGATAAATGTTGTGGGATTAATTATCAACAGGATGGGGATAAGATATTGAGGGTTATTATGCGCATTTATTTTATTTTTCTCTGTAATCCGATGCAAAAATAATGTCGCATGGATTTGGTGGCTTCCGGAAACTCTTTAAATTCACCGGATATGCCATAATAAAATGCATACTGTGGTAATA